>NZ_JAGHWR010000054.1:0-19144 GCF_017746155.1 Xanthomonas sp. D-36-1 | reverse complement strand
GATCAGACCTTCCCTAGTGCGCAAAGAATGCCCCCAATTTCTGTTTGCTCTTCGAATGACGGGAATGAAATCGTCAAACGCTCCAACATCTCATTATTGAGACTTGCGCGCGTCGACATTGAGGACATCGCCCTGACCGCACTCCGGAATTTCCCGCTCCTGAAGAAATAACGCGCAAATTCTGGCGCGATGACTTGCTCTTGCTTTGGTCGCAACCGCTTGGTGAAACCATTGAATGTTGCGCAGGGAATATCGGTAAGCGCAACGCTACTCATCCCCAACTCATTCAACGTCTCACTGGTGCGAGTCAGAAAAACGTCACCGCGCTTTACTGAGCAGCGATTGCGCTCCTGCGCTGTCGAATTCACTAGCTCAGACAACTCAGTTGGAACTGCGGAGTTGTAAAACACATCCTTGAACGACAAGAATGGAAAGCCCGAGCCAAATTCCGAACGCGGCTTTGATAGGCCGGAGCTAAACTCGTAAACACCGGCAAGCGAAATTTCTTTCCACAATTTTTGCACTACCACCTTGTCACGCTCAATTATCTTGCGAAACGACTCCCCCGTCGTGGCCCAATCAACCACATCCACCTTCCACGGCAAATCCGATTCGGAGAAATCGTCGGCCAGTGCCGCACTCACCGCCAGCGACAAGGGCTGATCGGTGATGATGGCCAGGTCCAGATCGGAATACTGCTTGGCCAGCCATTTGGCGCGCGAGCCAAAGGCCCATACTTCGTGGTGCGGCACATGCTTGCGCAGAATGTCGCGCACGATCCGCCAATGATCGGGCCGGATGTCGATATTGGGCGTGTCAGACATTGCGTGCTTCCAGCTTTTGCAACAAGTCGCGCGCATCGACGATGAAGTCCAGGGTGCCCTGGTACACCTTCTTCGCCTTTTCGTGATCGTAGGTGTGCGCGGTGATGTTGCGCATCTGCCGATACTTGAACCAGGCTTCCACGTCGGCGATCAAGCCCTTTTCGGCAGCCACACGCAGCACTTCGCGAAAGTTGGTTTCATCCACCTCCTCCGGGCTGGCGGATTCGGCCTCGATCTGGCGCTTGAGCATCTTGATGCCGATTTCATAGACGAACTCGAAATTCTGGATGACGCCTGCCACCAGCGTGTTTTTCACCTGCTTCGATTGCTGGTTGAACCAGGCGCTGTCGCTGACCACGCCCAGGCTGTCTTCCAGCGAAGACACCGCATTGCGCAATGCTGTGAGGTCGAGTTTCTCGTTCATCATGTCTCTCCTGTCAGAACCCCAGGTTCTTCAGATTCATCTCGATCGCTGCGTCAAGCTTCACCGCTTCCTGCTGCTGCTCCCGCCACAGCGTTGCCAGGCGCTGCATCTTCTTCGCAAACGGCTCGCCGTCATCCTCTTGCGCCGCTGCGCCGACATAGCGGCCTGGCGTGAGTACATGGCCGTGCTTGCGCACCTCGTCGAGCGGGGCTGCCTTGCAGAACCCGGCGATATCAACATAGTCGCCTGCGTCCTGTTCTCCACGCCATGCGTGATAGGTCGCTGCGATCCTGGCCACCTCGGCATCGCTCAATTCGCGCCGGGTGCGGTCGACCAGTGCGCCCATGTTGCGAGCGTCGATGAACAGGATTTCCCCACGGCGGTCGCGCAACTTGCTCTTTAGCACCAGGCCATTGCTGCGGTCCTTGGCCAGAATCCACAGGCAGGCCGGAATCTGCGTGGAATAGAACAGCTGCCCAGGCAGGGCGACCATGCAATCGACCACGCCGGCTTCGATCATCGCTTTACGGATGTCGCCTTCACCGCTTTGCTGGCTGCTCATTGAGCCATTCGCCAGGACAACGCCGGCAACGCCGTGCGGGCTGAGGTGATGGACGATGTGCTGCAACCAGGCGTAGTTGGCATTGCCAAGCGGTGGTGGCCCGAACGCCCAGCGCACGTCATCGCGCAGGCGCTCGCCGCCCCAATCGGAGATATTGAACGGTGGGTTGGCCAGGATGAAGTCGGCTTTCAGGTCGCGTAGTTCGTCCTTGTGAAAGCTGCCCTCGTTGTTCCAGCGGATGTCGCTATCGATGCCGCGCACGGCAAGGTTCATCTTGCACAGGCGCCAGGTCGTGTAATTGCTTTCCTGCCCATAGATGGCGATGTCGCCAATGCGTCCGCCGTGCTCGTTGACGAACTTCTCGCTCTGCACGAACATGCCGCCGCTACCGCAGCAGGGGTCGTAGATACGGCCCTTGTAAGGCTCGATCATCTCCACCAGGGTGTGCACCACGCTGCGCGGTGTGTAGAACTCGCCGCCGCGCTTTCCTTCGGCACCGGCGAACTGACCGAGAAAATATTCGTACACGCGGCCAAGCACGTCTTTGGACTTCGCGCCCTTGTCGTTGAGCGCAATACCAGAAATCAGGTCGATCAGTTCGCCCAGCATCACCTTGTTGAGCGCGGGGCGCGCGTAGTCCTTGGGCAGCACGCCTTTCAGCGATTCGTTGTCCTTCTCGATAGCGCGCAAGGCGTCATCGATCAGCGTGCCGATGCTCGATTGCTTGGCGTTTGCCTGCAGGTGCGACCAACGCGCCTGCTTGGGAACTCAGAAAATATTCTCGGCGAGGTACTCGTCCTTGTCCTCTGCAGCCTGTGGATCTTCGGCCAGCAATGCCGCGTGCCGGGCTTCGAAGGCATCCGAGATGTACTTGAGAAAAATCAGGCCGAGCACAACGTGCTTGTAGTCGCTGGGCTCCATGTTGCCGCGTAGCTTGTCGGCGGTTTTCCAGAGCTTGTCGGCGTAGTCGAGTTCGGACACAGATTCCTTCTTGAGCGGTGCAGGCGCGGGTTTGGCCCGTGCCGGCTTGGGCTCGGGTGCAACATTGGGCGCAGCTGGCATTTGTATCGCCGCCGTCAAGGCAACCGATCCACCTCGCCCCCGACCAGCGCGGATGCGGCCGTCGTCGATCAGTTGCTGCTTGATGCGTTGGTAGGTGCTGTCCTGCCAGCCCAGTTCCTCACGCAGGCGTTGATTGCCCGCGCTGCCGCCAAGCGAAGCCAAGGCGGCGATGAAGCGCTCGATCTTTTGTTCGGTAGATGTCACTTTTTCTTCCTCTGGCTTCAGGCGGGCCAGTAAAGCCGCTTCAGCGGCACAATGCGTTTTGTCTCGGCGTCGGTAGCCGCATAGTGCTCGATCAGCGCGCGCACCACATGGTCCAGCGTCCACAGCGCCAGTGGAATGGACGCGCGATCTGCTTCGTACTGCGCATCCTTGCTGAAGCCGCCGGTGCTGACATACAAACCGCGATCATCCTTGTGGCGCCCACCAAGAAAGCTGCGAATGTCCTGACTGCCCATCTGCCCCTTACGATGCTTGACCTCCACGACAATACGTGGATGTTCGAAGCCAAACCCGTCTGGCGAGGCGACAATGTCTTTCCCACGGTCCGAGCCGGGTGGCGAGACCTGGGTCTTGTAGCCCATCGCTCGCAGAATGCCGGCCACAAGTTGCTGCATGTCACTCCAGCCAAGCTCGCTGACCAGATCCTTGATGCGCTCGAGCGCCTGGGATTCGATACCTGCGAGAGGGTCGGCAACGGCTTCGTCCAGCGCTTCTTCGATCTCCTGTACCGGCTTACCTTTGAGCACTGCCAATATCTCGTCGGCGGCACTGGGCGGCACCTCAAACAATGTCAGTGTGGAGCCAAGGCTATTCTTGGTTGAGATACCCAGGTGATCGCGGGGAAGCTCCTGCTGCAGCCATTGCACCTTCCGCGCAAGTGCTATGCCTGATTCAGCCGACTCGGGGAGGTACTCCGCCTGCCCCGCCACAGTGCCAACTGCGTAAAGGCGATTCGCTGGCGAGTAAGTAATGACCCAATCGTCTTGCTGAATTTCATTTACGAAACGCCATACCTGAGAGGCTCCGGAAATGACGGCACCAGGTCTGGCCAATGGCTCAGCAGCCTGATAAATGGCTATCAATTGCTTGCGATCAACACCTGGCTTGGCCTCAGCCGCGAGCTGAGTCCAACCTACTGCAACCACGCCTTGCTCGCGAAATGCTTCGTACAAGCTCCCGCCCTCACCGCGCACCATCCACATCCGTGCCATCACGACCTTCTTCTTAAATTCAGAATTTTCTATACATTCTTCGTCGTAAGACCTTAGCACCAGTCGTCTTCACGCTGATGCCTCACTGCGAGCGCGAGCACCGTCTGCTTGTCTTGGACTTCGAACAACAGCGCATAGCCACTTGGGCCGAAGCCAATCACCAGCTCACGCTGGAAAGGGTCGCCTTGGCGAACTTTACGACAACTCAGCGGTGCCACTTCAAGTACCGTGATGCCAGCACCAAGGAGCTGCAAAGCGCGCTCGGCCACGGCGAAATCAGTCCCAGCCCGCTGCAACAAATCGCCGTAGAGCCGCGCAAGATCATTACGCGCCTCCTCGGTAAAACGGACGTTAAAGTGCACCCTGGGTCAGCTCTTGCGCGCCTCGTCCAGCTGGGACTGCAGCCCGGCCAGCACATCCTTCGCGTCGATGTACCGCTCAGACGTTTTAGCGCTGTCACGCGAGGCCAGCCCACGGGCAATGAAGGCTTCCTGCTGCTGCCTCTGCTGCACCTGGGCACGCACGGAGTGCTCAACGAAGCTGGACAGCGTCTCACCCTCCTGCAGCACGGCTTCGGCCGCTTCGCGCAGCGCCGGGTCTACCCGGAGCGATGGAAGAGATGCGGATTTCATGGGGCCCCAGTGCGTTGCAATTGCGATGCATCATCGCAAGCAAGCGGCGGTGCTTCAAGGTTTTCTCCGTCAGACCTAAGCCGACAACGTCGCTTTTAAGCTGATGCGTTGGCGCGTAAACGCTGAAGCACAATGCTTGCGCGCTCCGGTTCGGCGACCATTCCCGGCAACGCGTTCACAAACGCCGGGTTATCCACTAGCCCCGCAAACACGTCGGCAACCCACTGTCGAAGGTCTGCATGCTCCACGGCCAGCTCTTCCACCAGCTCGGCACGGCCATCGACGACATTGAGGACGTCCTCCAGGTCGTGACTGGAAAGAAAGTCGCTGTTGCCTCGGGTAACGAAGGCTTCGAGCTTGGTCGCCACGAATGCTGTCGCTGTCACCAAGCGGATGGACAGGCGATCGCTCAAGGCAACCACTTGGGCCGTCTCTACCGCATGGGCGTACCAGCGGTTGGAGAAGCCAAGCACGCCGGCATCCACCGGCATCAGGTCGAAGAGGACGCCCGACGCTTGGTGTACCCAGCGACAGACGACACCGCTGCGCATCTCGCGCGCAAAGCCCTGCGATTCCACGCGCGCCTCGATACCCCGGAATCGAGCCCAATCAAGATTGACCACCGCATCGACGTCATAGGTGGCGCGGACGCTTTCCGCTAATGGATCCGACACCAGCAGGCCAACGACTGCCCCGCCAAGGAAGACCACGTGGCCGCAAAGTTCGCCCAGTGCATCCGCAATCACCAGCAGATGCGGCAAGTTAGGATCGTCAGACCGCATCGCCAAGCCCCAGCAATTGTTTGAGATAGCGCGCTGCCAACGTGCGCTCGCGCGCCCGCCCGCTGCGCAGGGCGTCCTGCAGCGCCAACAGTTGGTGCAAGGTGGGGTCGGCCAGCGCAGCGTTGGGCACACCGGTCGACAACGGCGACAAACCGGGGCCTTTGGCCGTGCCCTGCGCGCTTGGCCACACCGGTGCCTCCCCTGGGGCGCTGGCAATCGCAGTGGACAGTGGGGGCACGCCAAAGGCCGTAGGGATGCCACGCTTTAGCGGCCCGATCACGGCGGGGAAGGCATAGCGCACGCCGTGGACCGCAAATTCGTGCAGCGCCGTGCGCACCGTCTCCCATTCGCCGCGGCCTTTTTCCAGCGCCAAGCCGGATGCCACCGCGCGCTTGACGCTGCGATGCACCTGAGAAGGGCTCATGCCCAGCGCTTCTCCAAAGGATGCATACGTCCAGGCCTGGCCCGCCTGGGCGACCTGCTTGTACAGCACCACCAGATCTTGGGGCTTCAATTCCACCGCTAGGTCCGCCCATATTCCATATTCCGGAATATGGAATATCGGTCGATCGACTGATTTTCGCAAGCGGGCTTTTCAGAAGCGAACCCGAGTACTGATTACGCCCGAAGGGTGGAAGCTGACTACCTCACCCAATACTTCGGGGCCTGACAACCTCTTCCTGCGCCATCGATCTTTCCTGCCCCTGACTCTGCGCTTGCGCCAACGTACGCGCGTCGAGCTCTTGCAGCTTTGCCAGCGAGTGCTCCACCGGAGTATTGACTGCCATGTCAGTGGGCATGCTGGCACGCAGATGGGCCGGGTTGCTGGGTTCGCCCTGCACCACGAACACGGTGGCACCGGCCGCTACACGCGATGTTTGATTGCTCAGCATTACGTGGTCGATGCGCTCGAGCCCGTGCTCTTTTGCCAGATGGGCCAGGCTGGCGCTCATCCGCTCGCTGTGCGCATCGCTGGCGCGGCCCATGCTGGCGTCCAACTGGCCAACCAAGGTGCTGGCCTGTGCATGCAACGGGTGAGGCGCGGGCTGGGCGTCTTCTGAGTCTGCCTGTCGCGGCCTCCCAGGCACGGGCGCGGCAGGCCCGCCGTTCTGCCGCTGCGGCTGGGCCGGCGGATGCCCCCGCTCCTCCTGCCCTGGCCGTGCCCCTTCACGCCGTCGCCCTTGGTCCTGATGCTGCTCCCGCACCGGCCCGGGTGTGGTGCTGGTCAGCACGTATTGCCAGCGCGTCTGCGCGGGGTTGCCTTGAACCGCCGCGATGAACCCATCGTACTCGGCTGGATGAATTGTCTGGCAGCCAGCCGAATCGGTACTGCCGCTGGAACCGCGATGAATCTTGAAGGTGTCGTTGAGATCTTGCACACCGTTGAGATCGGCTTGATCAAACCAGCCGTCCGCATTGCTATCCCGCTGTACCCCGCCCCTCCCTGCATCGACTGCCGCCTGACTTGGGCGTAGTGCGTTGTCTTGGGTGCCTGGCCGGCTGGGATTTGGGTGCTGCCCCATCCGCATCTCGATGGTGCCTTCGCTCAGGCGACCGAGATCCCTGATGCCATCGGCATTGACGTCCTCGCCTTCGATCTTCCTGGGCCTGGTGATGCTCTCAAAGCCCGGCGAAGGCGCAAATGTCCTGTTCTCCATGCCGCCTTCCGCAAGCGGGCGCCGCCCCGTGTTGCCTGCATGATGATCGTACTGTGCAGTCGGCTCGGTGTTTGCTTGCTGGGCGACCTGCGTATGACGCGTGCCATCGGCATCCTTCCACAGTACGACCAGGCGGTCGTTGTAGACGCCCGTGCCGCCCTGAGCTTCGTTGATGGCAGGGGTTGCCGGATCGTCTCTACGCAAGCTTCCGGCATGCGCGCGATCCTGCATGGCCGCAAGCGTTGAGTTTTCCTGGCGAAGGCCTAAGACCACGCGCTCGTTGGGTCGCGAGAGTGCCTCGTGCGCGGCATCGTTACCTCTCACCTGCACGATGCTGGCGTAGACGTCATAGCGCTGTGCGTCGCTCAAGGCAGACATTTGCGCCTGCGGCGGAATTGCTGGCTGGTTTGACGCGGCTAGTTGCAAGCGTTGCAGCACACTGGCATCCGCGGCGACGACCGGCCCTTGTTGTTGATTGGCGATTGCACCGGCAGACGCTGCGCCGACATACCGATCCAGTGCATCACGCACGACCTCTGACTGGCCTTGTCTGCGCTCATCAAGCATGCGCAGCGCCTCGGCCTGTCGATTGGCGTTGAACAACGCAGAAATCTGGTCAGCAGTCGCACGGATGTCTAAATCGTTGGATCTCGCCATTTCGCTGCTCCTTGCAGAAGTGGTCACTCGCTGATGAAACGGTCCTCACCATCTGGATAATCCGCACATGCCGGTTCGCCTGTGCGCTGCTGGCGGCACGGCCACTGCGCTCTGGGAACCCGTTCCACCAGCTCGAAGCGTTCGCCTGTCCAACGAAGAAAACCAAAATGGGCGTAAGACCCGACGCGCTTCGGGTCATCGGTGGCCAGCGGCTGGTCAGGATCGAATTCCATCAACCATCGCATTGTCGGCGCCAAGGGCAGCTTGTCATCGAACAGAAAAAGCTCCGAGCCGCCGTGGTCGTTTTGCCGGGCAACATCTTCTGCAGTCAGGCTAGGCGCTGGTGGAAACACCGCTGCACTGACATCGCGTGCGGTGCTGTCTTTGGTGACGCGATACGCCTTTCGCCCTTTGCCTGACTGGCACGCGAGGCCAGCTTCGCCCGCGCCGCATTTCACCGACCAGACCAAGTACACCGTTTTGTCGGGATCCGCACTTTCAAACGAACGGACTGTCAGATCACCCGCAACCACGGTGAAGTCCGCGCGCCGTCCCAATCCGGGTGCGGCCACGTACACGGCATCGCGCAGGCTCGCTTCGCGCGCTTGCGGCGAGGCGTCAACCGCATCTGCAGGCAGGGCAAGCAGCGCATGCGCAATATGCGCAGGTGCCGGGCCCTTGCAGAACCCATCCCTTAGCAAAGGCGCAGGCGATGAGCCCTGTGATTGCGTACGGTCCACACAGACTGCGCCCATCTGCCGTTCCACTTTGAAGGACACCCAAGATGAAGGCGTGGCAGCAGGCGCCTGAGGAAAAGACGATGCTTCGTGTGTACCAGTTAGGCGTTTTGCGGCAGCCTGTTCCATCGAAAGCCGTGCACACCCAAGCGTCATGATGGGCACCAGCGCGGTCGCAACGATGCAATGCGTCAGCTTCTTCACGGGCATCCTTGAACGAAGAGGGTGAACGTCCCGGACTGTGGCCGCATGACCAGGCTCGGTCAAGTGACCGATCGCAGACGAAAACGGTTCGGCGACACTCTCATTTCGGGACCGGAATAGACGCTGCATCACGCAAAGACGCCATCTGGTAGGGACTCAGCGCGACTGTCCGGGGTGAGCAGCAATTCGGATGGCTCGGACCGTTCAACCAACACGCTGCGTGCGGCTCCATGTGATCGCCGGCATTGCACTAAGAGGTCTAAGTGGCCCGCGTTAAAACCAGCCTAGGAAATGGATGCCTATAGGCGCTGCCCTGCCCTTGCTGATTCGCCGCACCAGTCACCCAACAACGACTTCGCCTGAGCGACGGCCGATCACGACCATCTCGTACCACCCGCCCATTGACCGTACTGGGTAACGGCAAGCACACCCTCGATTAGCGAGCAGGTGCGCTCACACCATCGAAAGCCTTCTGCCCACTCGCACCCCGCCTAGTCGCGCAGCGCCGCCCGAATCCCCTCCCCCGCCAAGCGCGCACTCGCCAGCAGACGCTCCAGGCTCTGCCCATGCCGGGCGCTGGCGGACAGGCCGGCCATGGTGGTGCTGACGAAATCCGCCAGCCGGTCTGCGTCGTGCGGGTAGTGCTTGGCGATGTGGGAGCGGATCAACTCCTGGGCTGCGACATGAAAGCTGCAGGCCGCCTCGCGCGCCTGCGCGTCGTGGCTGCGCGTGCCTTCCAACACCAGGCAGCCGGTGGCGGCGGGATCTTCGGCGTAGCAGCGGGCCGCCCGCTCCAGTACGTCGGCCAACGCATCGGCCAGCGGTCGGTCGGTGTCCAGGAGTTGCGGCAGCGGGATCGCACCGGTCTGCGCGTAGCGGTCGAGGATGCGCGCATACAGGCCGGCCTTGCTGCCGAAGGCGGCGTAGAAGCTGGGCGGGTTGATGCCCAAGGCCTTGGTGAGGTCGGCCACGCTCAATGCGTCGTAGCCGCGCGCATGGAACAGCTGCTGCGCGGTGGAGACCGCTTGCTCCGCGTCGAATGCCCGCGGCCGGCCGCGGGCCCGTGAGATTTCCGTAGTCATTGTTACAAAACCCTTGACGGCAAGCCAAATCTATTATGTATTAATCGCTACATTAATAGCGAGGTGGTACATGTCAGCATTTAAGAACAAGTCGGTGTTGGTGCTTGGTGGCAGCCGGGGAATTGGGGCCGCGATCGTGAGGCGCTTCGTCGCCGATGGCGCGCGAGTGACGTTTACCTACGCCGACTCCGCCGAGGCGGCGCAGCGCCTGGCCGGCGAAACCGGCAGCACCGCGGTGCTGGCCGACAGCGCCGATCGCGATGCGGTCATCGACACGGTGCGACGCAGCGGGCCGCTGGATGTCCTGGTGGTCAACTCCGGCATCGCCTTGTTCGGCGATGCGCTGGACCAGGATCCGGACGCGGTGGACCGGCTGTTCCGCATCAACGTGCACGCGCCCTACCACGCCGCCGTGGAGGCCGCGCGGCAGATGCCACCTGGCGGGCGGATCATCGTGATGGGCTCGGTCAACGGCGACCGCATGCCGCTGCCCGGCATGGCCTCTTACGCGCTGAGCAAATCCGCGCTGCAAGGGCTGGCCCGCGGGCTGGCGCGCGACTTCGGGCCGCGCGGCATCACCATCAACGTGGTGCAACCGGGCCCGATCGATACCGACGCCAATCCGGAAAACGGGCCGATGAAAGACTTGATGCACAGCTTCATGGCGGTCAAACGCCACGGCCGCGCCGAGGAAGTGGCCGGCATGGTGGCCTGGCTGGCGGGCCCGGAAGCGAGCTTTGTGACCGGCGCGATGCATACGATCGATGGTGCGTTTGGGGCGTGACGCGGCGGCGTTTGGATTGATGACACTGTGGCTCGACATGTAGCGCAACGGACGGCGGCAAACGCCCTCCGTCGACGTGCAGGGCGAGCTGCTGTTGCATCGCAAGCGTCGTGATCCACGCGCATGATGCCGTTGGCCGTGATTGATCGTCTTCCCATGTCTTGCGCCGTATTGCATCTGCAATCGCTGGCTTGACCTTGCAGACCCTGTTGACCCTGCATTGCCTATCGTTCGTGACAAACCCAGCAATGGATTGACCAATGCGCATGATGTCATCCGGTCGGTGCTTAACCCTGCCCATTTGCGTGCTGCCATGCCCACCGATCTGGCGGTACGCACACCGGTTGCGCAGTCGCTGCAGCAACTGGAAACGGCCAGCGTGGAGCGGCAACGGGCCCTGGCGCAGAGCCAGCAGCAAGACATGGACAATCGGGTTCGCGAGAATATGTCGATGCGCATGGCGTGGTGCACGCAGCCAACCGCAGCCGGTCGGCCAGCGCGCAGCACCTAGGTGCGGCGCGCAGAGTGGCAGCACGCAGCACCGCGCGGAATCGCTCGACACCGAAATCGGCAGTCACCCCGCAGGCGTTCCACTTTCAGGCATCTAACCACTGGATCCCTTCGCTACTGTTGCTGGCCAACGCGCTTCACCTGCACTGGTGGCCCCTGCACCAAACAAAAAGCCCGGAAAATTCCAGGCTTTTTATGTTTAAACGCAACTCGTCAGTTTTTGTGCCGCTTCAACCAGGCCGCAATCTGCGGCACGCGCCGTTCGCGCAACGTCACGCGCGTCTTGATGGTACTGATGGCGGTTTCTGCATCGCGGCGCGAGGTGGGGGCCAGGTATTTGTCGGCATACGCCTCGATCTTGGCGACGGTCTCCAGCTTGCTCGACCCTGCGGCCAGGTGCGGGTAGTAACGGGCGCGCGAGGTGGAGTCGATCAGCGTATCCACCTGGGTGCGATGCGCCAAGGCGAAGTTGAATGCCAGCTCCGGGTGCTCGCTGGCGACATCGCCGATCATGCTGGCGCCAGTGGTGGCGCCGGGCTCGGCGGTGAGCGCAAGTTCAAGGGCGCGCTGCGCCAACGCCGGGTCCTTGGCGTAAGCGAGCAACGCATAAGACTGGTCGCGCAGCATCGAGGAGGTTTCCTTCTTCGCCATGGCATGCAGTGCGTCCCAGGTGGCGGAGTCGGCGTGGCGGGCGACGATGCGCAGCACCGTGCTACGCAACTCCGGCGACAACGTGCCCGGGTCGGCCTGGAACGCCGCGAAACGACGCCGCGCTTCGGCAATCACCTGTGCATCGTCCAGCGCGCTCAGGCTGTTGAGCAGGCTGGCACGCAGCTGCTTGGTCTGTGCACTGTCGTCCTTGCGCTCGTCCCAGCCGAGCGTGGCGAACTCGGGAGCAAGCCGCGCACGCGCGAAGCGCCGCCAGCTGGCCTGCGCCTTGAGGTCGCCAGCGAACAGGCGATCGATATTGGAATACGTTTCGGACACCACTTTCCACAGATCCGGCGAGCCACCGACCGGCACCTTGGCGGTGAGCTCAAGCAGGTCCGCTTCGGGCTGCAGGCCCACCGGTGCCAGCGCAGCGGTATCCATCAGCACACCCAACTGATCGACCACCGGCAATGCGTTAAACCCCTTGGTGAGCGCGGTGAATTGCGCCGGTCCATACAGCGTGCGGAAGTAGCCCTTCTGCCCGGCATTGACCACGACAGGCGCATTGCAGCCGGGCAGCTGCACCTGCGCGCTGCCATCCACCAAGACACGCACCGGCGTGCCGTCGGCCCCGCGCAGCGTGACGGGCACATGCCAGCGCAATGGCTGTTTGTCGGGGCGGTCGACGTTGTATTCGCCTTGTTTCAGCTGCACGGTCGTGGTGCCGGACGTGCAGCTGGCGCTGACCTGGATCAACGGCACACCCGGCTGCAACGTGAAGTCGTGCGCCACCTGGGTGAACTGCTTGCCCGGTGCCACCGCATCGATCTGCTGCCACAGCGCATCGGTGACGGCATTGCCGTATTGGTGTTGTTTGAGATAGCTACGCACGCCGCTGCGCCAGTTGTCCGCGCCTACAGAGTCTTCGAGCATGGCGATCACCGCTTCGCCCTTGTCGTAGGTGATCTGATCGAATGCCTGACTGGCCTGCTCCACGGTGGCGACGTGCTGCACCACCGGGTGGGTGGTGACATAGGCATCGCGCTGCATCGCCGCGCGGCTTTTGAAGGCTGCGCCGGTGTTGTCGATGTCCCACTCCGGGTGCAGCTTGTGCGTGGTGCGCGCCTCCATCCAGTTGGCGAACCCTTCGTTGAGCCACAGGTCGTCCCACCACGCCATGGTCACCAGATTACCGAACCACTGGTGCGCGATCTCGTGCGCGGCAACGGTGAAAACGCCCTGCTTGTCGTTGATGTTGGAGGTGGCCGGGTCGAGCAGCAGCGAGTATTCGAAGGTGAAGATCGCCCCCCAGTTTTCCATTGCGCTGAAGAACTGGCTTTGCCCGGGTGCGGCGATGTTGTCCAGCTTCGGCAACGGATACGGAATGCCGAAATAGGCGTTGTATTCATGCAGCACGTCGCGACCGAAATCCAGTGCGAACTGCGCCTGGTCCACCTTGCCCTTCTGCGCGATCACGCCGATCTCGGTGCCGTTGTCGGCCTTGCGCGTCGCCCGCTCGAAGTCGCCGACACTCAGGAACAGCAGGTACGTGGACATCCTGGGCGTGGTCTGGAAGACCACGCGCTTCATGCCGCCGGCACCATTGCTGGACGAGGCAACCGGCATGTTGCTCACCGCCATCTGCGTGGCCGGCGCATTGACTGCCAGGTCGAAGATAGCCTTGAAATTGGGCTCGTCCCACGACGGAATGAAGCGGCGTGCATCGGAGTTTTCGAACTGGGTGAACAACGCGCGGCGCTGGCCTTGCGCGGTGGCGTAATCCAGCGCGAACAGACCGTTGGCCTGGGTATTGATCACACCGCTGTAATCGATGGACAACACGTAGTTGCCCGGTGCCAGCGGTTTGTCGAAGGCGAAGGTGGCGGTCTGCGCCTGTTCATCGGTGCTGACCTTGGCCGCCTGCGGAGTGCCACCCTTGCGCTGCGCCAACGTACTGCGCGCGAAGCTGAGGTTGGCCGCCTGCAATACGATGCGGTCGGTGGCTTGTAGCACCACGATGTCGATGGCCACCTTGCCGTCGAAGGTCATCTTGTCGGCATGCGGGGTGATCTCCACCGCGTAGTGGGTGGGCTTGGCCGTGCGCGGCAACTGGCTGGTGACCTGCGCGGCCGATGCGCTGACCGCCTCCGGTGCAGCCACAGCAGCGTGAGCCGGCGCAATGGCCCAGGTACTGGCCAGGGCCAGCGCAATAGCGGTCACCAGGATCTGGCGCATGACATTCCTAAAGAGAGTAATGAAGTAGTACAGCGGCCAGCATCATGGCGCCGGCCCGCAAGACCACACACGGCCGAAAGTCATGCGCCTGCCTGCCAGACGCGAAGACACCCACGTCAAAGAGAAGCTGCGGCAACGACAGGGCACGTATGCATCGAGTCAGGGCAAGGCAGGCCCGACTGGCGCGAGCATGCTACACCGCCATGCTGAACACGCCCCGCATCGATCAGGCGTGCGCGGCCAACACCACTTCATCTGCAGCCGTCACACAGGTGCGGGGCGCATGGATGAGGCAACGCAATGGCATTGTGCAAACAAAAGCCCCGCTTCCGCAGGGCTTTCGTCGGTTCAACCACGCATCAGCCGATCAGGCGAACGGGTCCTGCAGCACCATGGTGTGGTCGCGGTCCGGGCCGGTGGAGACGATCGAGATCGGGCAGCCGGCCAGTTCTTCCAGCGCGCGCAGGTAGGCGCGTGCGGCGGGCGGCAGTTCGTCCCACACGGTGATGCCGTGGGTGTTCTCACTCCAACCCGGGAACTCCAGGTACACGGGGGTGCACTCTTCCCAGCCCTGCGCGTCCAGCGGCGCGTACTCGGTGCGCTTGCCGTGGTATTCGTAGGCGATGCAGATCTTCAGCTTCTCCATGCCGTCGAGCACGTCGAGCTTGGTGATGCACAGGCCGGAAATGCCGTTGATGGCCACCGCACGCTTGAGCGCCACGATGTCCATCCAGCCGCAGCGACGCGGGCGACCGGTGGACGCGCCATACTCGGCACCGCGGTCGCGGATGCCCTGGCCAACTTCGTCGTCCAGTTCGGTCGGGAACGGGCCGCCGCCGACGCGGGTGGCATATGCCTTGGCAATGCCGAGCACATAGTCGATCGCATCGGCGCCAACGCCGGTACCGGCCAATGCGCCACCCACGGTGGTGTTGGAACTGGTGACGTACGGATAGGTGCCGTGGTCGATGTCCAGCAACGCACCCTGCGCGCCTTCGAACAACACGCGTTTACCCTGCTTGCGCAGGTCGTGCAGGATGCCGGCCACGTCCGACTTCATCGGCTGCACGTACTCGCCGAAGGCCAGCGCCTCGTCGTAGGTCTTCTGGAAATCGACCGCTTCCACGCCCAGGTACTTGGTCAGCACGAAGTTGTGGTAGTCCAGCGCGGTGCGAAGCAACTCTTCCAGCTGCGGCGGGTAATGCAGGTCGGCGATGCGGATGCCGCGACGCGCCACCTTGTCTTCGTAGGCCGGGCCGATGCCGCGGCCGGTGGTGCCGATGGCCTTGCCGCCGGCGGCCTTCTCGCGCGCCTGATCCAGCGCGATGTGGTAGGGCATGATCAGCGGCGCGGCCGGGGAGATCTTCAGGCGCGAACGCACTTCCACGCCGGCGTCTTCCAGCTCGCTGATTTCCTTGATCAACGCGGCCGGGGAGATCACCACGCCATTGCCGATCAGGCACAGCGCGTCGTCGCGCAGGATGCCGGACGGAATCAGATGCAAGACGGTCTTCTTGCCGTTGATGACCAGCGTGTGGCCGGCGTTGTGGCCGCCCTGGAAGCGGACCACCGCACCGATTTCCTCGGTGAGCAGATCGACGATCTTGCCTTTGCCTTCATCGCCCCACTGGGCACCGAGCACGACAACTGACTGACCCATGACGGGTGAACTCCTAAGTTTTGCTGCGGCCATCGGGGCCGCGGGATGGGACCGCTGCAGGGCTGGCCGCGACACCCTGCGCGCGGCTCCATCGGGGAGCGTTGCAGTGGCGCGATAGCCCTGACACGGAAAAAGCCGAACCGAGTGCTCTGGTTGGAGCGTGCCCGGCCGGCTTTTGTGCATTATCCGGGTTTCGAGTGACGTGCACTACCCCTTGGCGGACGGCGGATCGGGGGGGCGGGTCAGATTGCGGCTGGCTGTCGGTTGCGCGGTGCTCCGAGCGCTGCCGGTCACTAGGGCCCCTAAGGCCCCTAGCCTGGAAGATCACCGTAGCGACAATCCCAATGGAGTCGTAGGAGCGCACCTGGGCGCGACGGCCTTACCAGGCATGCCCGTCGCGACCGGATGCGCTCCTACGGTGGGGGGCGCGCGTCTGTCTGTCCGGCAGTGAAAGGCAGAAACAAAAACGCCCGCATTACGCGGGCGTCTTTGCTTCAAGCCAGAGCGATCAACGATCGCTCTTGAGGTACTGCAGGAACGGATCGTTCTTGTCCAGCACCACCACGCCGTTGCCGTCGGTCATGGAGCTGCGGTAGGCCTCCAGGCTGCGGTAGAACGCATAGAACGACGGATCCTTGGAACCGGCCTGGCCGTAGATGCGGGCTGCTTCGGCATCGCCTTCACCACGCAGTTTCTGCGCGTCGCGCTCGGCGTCGGCCACGATCACGGTGGACTCGCGGTCGGCTTGCGCGCGGATGGTCAGCGCCTGCTCTTCGCCTTCGGCGCGCAGCTTGCTCGCTTCCTGCTTGCGCTGGGCGCGCATGCGCTCGTACACGTCGGTGATCACCTGGCTGTCGGTCGGCAGGTCGATCTGCTTGATGCGCAGGTCGGTGATCTGCATCCCCAGGCCCTTGATGGCGCCATTGATGCCCTTGAGCTGGTTGGCGATCAGTTCGCTGCGGTCGCCGGAAACCAACTGTTGCAGAGTGCGCGAGTTGATCTGGTTGCGCAGCGAGTCGGTGATGATCGGGGCCAGGCGCGAGTTGGCCACCGATTCCTCGCCACCGGTCGCGCGATAGAACGCCCGCACATCGGAGATGTAACCGATGGCGAAGAAATCCACGCTCACGTCTTTCTGCTCGGCGGTGAAGTAACGCGCCGGAGCGGTGTCCAGCACCTGGAAGCGGCGGTCGAACACGCGCACCGATTCCACCACCGGAATCTTGAAGTGCAGGCCGGGCTTGAGGTCGGCACGCACCACACGGCCCAGGTTGAGCACCATGGCGGTCTGGTCTTCGCGCACGACGAATAGCGAGCCCATCAGGGTCAGCAAGACGGCGACGATCAGGCCGATGACTAGCGAATTCTTCATTATTCGGTTCCCTCACGGCCGGTCGGGCGCGGGCCGCGCTCCGGGTTGCGGATGGCCTCGCTACTGGCGCTTTGCGGCGGATTCAACAGTACGTCCTGCGGCACCATCGACGGCATGCTGGCAGTGCCGCCGGAAGCGGCCGGCTTGCTGGCATCGGCCGGCAACGGCACGTAGATGACCTGGCGGCCGTCGCTGCCGATCACCTTGCGGTTCTCCGACAGCACCTTCTGCACGGTTTCCAGCCACAGCCGCTTGCGGGTGACCTCCGGCGCGCCGGCGTACTGGGCCTGCAACAGCGTGAAGCGATCGGCATCACCCTCGGCCTTGGAAATGGTGGCCTGCTTGTAGCCTTCGGCACCGGTACGGGTGCGTGCGCCCTGGCCGCGCGCTTCGGGCACCACCTTGGCGGCGTAGGCCTGGGCTTCGTTGATCAGGCGCTCGCGCACCTGCTGGGCACCATTGACCTCGTCGAAGGCCGGCTTCACTTCTTCCGGCGGACGCGCATCCGGCAAGGTCACGCCGGTGACGGCCAGACCGGTGTTATAGGCATCCAGCGCCGCCT
Source organism: Xanthomonas sp. D-36-1 (assembly GCF_017746155.1). NCBI lineage: Bacteria > Pseudomonadati > Pseudomonadota > Gammaproteobacteria > Lysobacterales > Lysobacteraceae > Xanthomonas > Xanthomonas sp. D-36-1. Next base: position 1,532 of record NZ_JAGHWR010000054.1, on the reverse strand, counting down.
GCAGACGATCCTTGGACGCGATCGCCAGCGGGCCGCGATTGTTGAGCACGGTATTGAGGTCCGAACGCCCCACCTGCTCACGCACGGCACTTTGCGCGGCCTGCTCCAGCACCAGATCGGCATTGCGCGAACCGAACAGGTATTTGCGCGGGTCGCTGATCTGGTACTGCACGTTGAGCGACACGTTGACGATGTTTTCGTCGCGCGTCAGCACCGGCACCTGGTTGCTGAAGGTCTTGATCTCGGTGGCATTGACCTTGCGCACCGACTCGATCGGCCAGGGCAGCTTGAAGTTCGGGCCGGGCTGCAGGATGCGCGAGAACTGGCCGAAGCGCAGCACCACGCCACGCTGCTGCTCGCCGATGAGCTGGAAGCTGGAGAACAGCACCATCAGCACCACCGCGACCAGGATCCAGCGCCCCACGCCGCCGTCGAACAGCTCCTTCAACGGAGCGGGCAGATTGCCCCAACCGCCACCGTTGCCACCACCGCGCGGGCCCCAGGACCTGCGACGGTTGGGGTCCGGGCCGTCTCCGCCCTTGTTGCCGGGTGTGTTCCAGGCCATGCACGCTCCATGATCGAGGGGCTGTGCGGGCCAGTCCCGCAGTGCCGCCATGTTGTTTGATTCGCCGATTCTACTAGATGGGGCAGACCCACCGTTTTGAAAGGCCCGGTGCGATGCATTGTTGGTTTAGCCGGCGGGACGGATCGGGCGGGCCTGGGACCCAGGCAATGGTTGTCGGGCGAGGGCCTTCGCGCTGAGGACCTGAAGACCAGGATGCGACGTGCCGGCGGCAGGCATGGGCTGCCCCTGTCGAGCGCTGCGCACGCGTCTAATGCGCGCGGCCGGGCACATGATTGGTCTTGGCGGCTGAAGACCGTTCACCGGGCGCGTGCCTGCTTGGCAGGGTTCGGGCGCGGGAGGCGATGGGAGACGATGGGAGGCGGAAAGCGTGCGGGCCAAGCGGCGATTGCATCCTTGGCACCCATCCTTTCAACCACCCGTGGTTCCAAGGCGACGCCTGCGCCGCGCGCGTCACCCCAACCGCTCTGCCCTGGCCCATCGGCAGAAGGTGGCGCTCGGCACAGGCTGAAGGTAGAGCTGCGATGCAATGGCGCGAGACGAAGTCGACGTCCGCATCGGCCGATTGCCGAGTCCTCGCCGGACTCCCTACCCCGCGGGAGAGGGTTGGACCGTCTCCCGCCAATCCCACATCTGCGTTGCCGAAATCCAACCTCGATCACGCCTGGCCGGTGCACTTACGCTTTCGGCGGCTCTTCTTTCTGGTTGAACACACGCTCCATCACTTCTAGGGAAGGTCTGATCAACTCACCGCAGATGCGCGACACTATCGCCTTATGTAGAGGATTCATCCATGCAGCTGACGTTCGGTGACGCTGAGGGCTTGGGCAAGCGTAAGCAGACCCGGCGCGAGATCTTTCTTGCCGAGATGGAGCAGGTTGTTCCGTGGCAGCAACTGCTTGCCCTGATCGCGCCGCACTATCCAGTGTCGGGGCGGCCAGGTCGGCAG
>NZ_JAGHWR010000053.1:0-12751 GCF_017746155.1 Xanthomonas sp. D-36-1 | reverse complement strand
GCTGCCACGGAACAACCTGCTCCATCTCGGCAAGAAAGATCTCGCGCCGGGTCTGCTTACGCTTGCCCAAGCCCTCAGCGTCACCGAACGTCAGCTGCATGGATGAATCCTCTACATAAGGCGATAGTGTCGCGCATCTGCGGTGAGTTGATCAGACCTTCCCTAGAGTTCCAAGGTTGGCCTGGTCAGGCTTTTCGTTATGCTCCCGAGGTGGATTGGCCATCACCTCGCGCAGTATGGTGGAAGCCTCTGATGACCCAGGATTCAATCGTCCGAGGAACGGGCCATCGTCGATCGGAAATTTTCCTGAGAAGTAGATAACCTTTTCGTAGGCGGCCTGAAGATCTTCGAGTCGCACTTCGCGCTTCCGATAAGCGGCGCGAATCGCTTCATCAAGAATCAACGTCAGCAGCCCGATCTTCCCTGCACAGGCCAAGTAGCAACGGAAGGCGAGCTCGACGCTTCCAGCAAGTGACGGGAATTCATAGGGGCCGAGGGCGTCGCAGAACGCCTGCAGGACGCCCCGAAACTCAGAGCGCTCTCCGGAGTCGGACCAGTCGAAAGGCCGAATCCATAGCGGAGCACGAAATCTGTCAACCAATTGCGGATTCGTCGTGATCACCGACTGTGACTCGGGAAGTGCGACGAGGACAAGCGCAAAGCGCTTGTCCTCCACCAATGTCTTCAACCAGTCAGATGCATAGTCGAGCATCCGCTTCTGACCTTTGTCGCATAGGTGCTGGAGTTCATCGAGAATGATCATCTTGCAGTCAACCTCGAGAAGTAGGCGTCTCAGCCGCTCAGTCTGCTGATCGCGCGTACCCTTCTTGTAGTTTGGATCTCCAAGCGCCTGCAGGGTATTGTGCAAGATGCCCTTGATTGTTCCCTGCGACGGAATGCCGACGTAGAGAACTGGCTTGGACAGTCCTTGCTCTGTACGCACTTGGGGAAACCGCGCTTCGAACTCTCGGACCACGCTCGATTTGGAGACGCGCGGCGGGCCAATGACATGGAGGCAGATGGGAGAGCAGGCATAAGGCACGTCGTCGAACGCATCCTCCAGCGCATCTAGAACTCGGCCATACGCGTCGAAGCCGATTCGAATCGACTTCACCAGCGCTCGCGGGAGCTTCGCAGCAACAGCAGTCATGAGCGCACCTCAACAGCCAAATCCGTACCCACTCGGCGGACAGGCAGACGGGCGACGCCACTGTCAGTCATCATTGCTGGTGCGGAATTTTCGAATCCGTCATCGACTGCCTTTGGCTTCGCCTGCCGCTTCTTCGTCGGTCGGGGCAAGCTCTCGGGATCGGCTGGCTCGGGCTTGGTGGTACTTGCGCTCTTCTCCAGAAAGCGACCGTGACGCTGGCGCTGCTTCCGTTTGGTCAAGCGCATGTCCTCCTCAATCATCTCAGTCAGGCGAGCGCGTGCCTCAGACAAAGACACTTTGATCCCCTCTTCGTCCAGAGTTTTTCGGGTCTCAGAGATGAAGTTGTGCTGCCAGCGAGTCAGGCCTCGCGCATAGTCGCTGTCAAGCGCGGGCACTTCGATCAGCTGCTTGGTGATGGGGTCCGATACCCAAATACGACCGGTCATGGCCATCTCCGACATCAAACACGAGCCGCCCTGTAGCAGCGGGTAGACCACATGCTGCACAAAGTCGGTTGGCCTATCCGGTAAGGGTGCCCGCTCGGCGTAGAAGCGGTGCACTCCGTCCTCGCTGACCAGACCGATGCTGACCAGCTCAGAGCCCATGGGATCTGCCCATTCCGTATCAAGGAAGAACCTCACCAGAAGTCAGTGCGGCCGCGATCAAACGCCTCGTAGTCGGCAACGAGCCGCTCGGCAGACGGCCGCTCCTTGTATTGAAGTTCAAAACTAATCGGGTACCAGACCTTCCAGTCTTCAAAGGAGATCCGCATGCCTTTCCGACTTGGTTCTACCCAAACCTCTGGTGGCGGACCATCCAGCTCCTGGGTCCTGAGGCCGAACCGCTTCATTTGCGTTCGTGACGCCCAGGCTTGGGTCGTCCGAGTGGCGCGCTTATACGGCTGCCCAGACCGCTTTCTCTCGGCCACTCATGCCACTCCACGGGAGCGGGCTTTGGGATTTTGTGTTCATACCAGTTCTTCGCCCCAAAACTTGGGGCCATACGGCGTCGCGATGACGCCTAAGGGGGTGGTGCCCCTGGCCGGGCTCGAACCGGCACTAGCCGCTTATCTGGCGCTGACGGGATATAAATCCGCTGCTCTACCAATTGAGCTACAGGGGCGTGATCGATCAATCGATCACGCCGGTATTCGAAACGCGGTGCTCATGGTGCGGAGGTCCATGAACTGATTAGGGCACACACCCAGCAGTACTTCAAGAGGTCGCTCGGATCGCACCTGATACTAGGTTCCTTGCAGCTTTCGCTCTCAACTTCTGCCTAATCATCATTCTCACGAACTAAGCCCTGTTCCCTCCTTCTGCCGCATCCAACAGACGCCACGGCAACCCGCACGTCCCCCCTGCCATCCGACCTATTGACTACAGCTGTCGTCAGGCCTACGGTAGCGACAACTGTAGTCAGGGAGAGCGCCATGCGCGGCAAGACCATCGGGGACCAGGAGCTGGCCCTGCTGCAATACATCGAAGAACAGCGGCATGCCAGCGTGGGCGAAGTGGCGGCCGCGTTCGGTGAGCCGCGCGGGCTCGCGCGCTCCACCGTGCTGACCATGATGGAGCGGCTGCGGGCCAAAGGCTTCCTGCGCCGCAAGCAGGTCGACGGTGTATACCGCTACAGCGCCACCGCGGGCCAGGACGACGTGGTGCGCGGGGCGGTGGGGCAGTTCGTCGAGAAGACCCTGCAGGGTTCGGTGTCGCCGTTCGTGGCGTGGATGTCGCAACGCGCCGAAGTCAGCGATACCGAACTGGCCGAACTCGAAGCATTGGTCGCCAAGCTGCAGTCGCAGCGTAAGGAGGATTGAGTCATGTCGCCCCTGATCGAAGCGGTGTTATGGAAGCTTGGCGCCACCAGCGTGCAGACCGCGGTGCTGGTGTTGGTGGTGTGGGCGCTGTGCCGCGGCGTGCGCCGCCTGCCGGCAGCCACGCAGACCTGGTTGTGGTGGCTGGTGGGCGTGCAGGCGGTGGTGGGCCTGGTGTGGAGCAACCCGGTCCAACTGCCGGTGCTGCCGGCGCATAGCGTGACGAGCGCGCTGGGCTCGGCCGACAGCCTGGCGCCACTGGCAAACGCCACCGCCGCGGCATCCATGGCCGCGCATGCGGGCGCCACCGCGCAGGCCATGCAGGCTGGCGCGTGGTCAATCTGGCCGGTGGCATTGCTGGCGCTGTGGGCGGCCGGCGTGCTGGTGCTGGCCGCCGGCACGGCGCGCGCCTATCTGCGCAGCCGTGCATTGGTGCGCGCGGCGCAGCCCTGCAATGACCAGGCCTTGGTGCAGGCGTTGCAGATGGCAGCTGAGGCGCATGGCTTGTCACGCCCGCCGGCGCTGCGGCTGTCATCGCAAATCGACTCGCCCCAGTTGATCGGCCCGTGGCAACCGGTGTTGCTGCTGCCTGCTGCACGGTTGCCGCACATGGCCGATGACGATCTGGACATGGCGCTGACCCATGAGCTGATCCATCTGCGTCGTGGCGATCTGTGGTGGGGCTTGCTGCCGGCGCTGGCGCAGCACCTGTTCTTCTTCCACCCGCTGGTGCATCTGGCCGCGCGCGAATATGCGATCGCCCGCGAAGCCGCCTGCGATGCCGCCGTGGTCGCCGGGCACCGCCATTGCCGCCATGACTACGGCCGCTTGTTGCTGCAACTGGGCGTGGCGCCGCGCCCGCGCGGTGGCGTGGCAAGCGCCTCGCCTTCGTTCATCAGCTTGAAGCGCAGGCTGTCGATGTTGCAGGACACCCACGCGTTTCCGCGGCTGGCCGCCGCGATGATTTTGGCCGCGGTGGCCGTTTGCGGTGTGCTGCCGCTGCGCCTGGTGGCCATGCCGGTGCCGGCGCCGGTGACCTCTGCCGGCATGCAGCCGGTTGTGGTGACTGCCCCGCCAGCGCCACGTGTACAGGGCAGCAGCACGGCAGAGGCTGCCGACGCCGCAGCGCCGATGCGCGCGTTGCCTGCACCGGCGTTGCCGGCTGTGCCTGCGGAAGCGGCCGCCCCTGCCACGCACGGTGTCATCGCCGATGTGCTGGGCGCCGAACCGCTGCATGACGAGGACGCAGACCCGACAGACAGCGGCTGGAATCTCGACCTGGACCGCATCCGCCGCGATGCCACCCATGACGCGCAAGCCGCCGTGCGCGATGCGTTCGCTGCCGACAACCACGACCTTGAACTACAGCAAGACCGCATGCAGGCCGCACAGGACGCATTGCAGGAAGCACGCGAACAACTGGCCTCCCTCGGCCCGGAACTGGCGCAGGCCAAGCAGGAGGCGCAACAGCAAGCACGCCAAGCCCAGCAGCAGATTCGCGACGTGGCGCAGCAGCATCGTCAGGCGCAATACGCGTATGCCGCCGCGGTGCGACAAGCGGACGCGCTGTCGCGGCACCAGGTCGAGATGGCCAAGCAGGCCGCTCTGCAGGGCCGCGCCGAGGCCAGACGCGGCCAACGGGAAGCGGCGCAAGCGCAACGCGAGGCAGCGCAAGCGCAGGTGGAGGCCGAAAAAGCGCAAGCAGAGGCAGACCAGGCGCAAGCAGAAGCAGAGCGCGTGAACAACTAGACACCATTGACGAAACGCCTGCGCTCACCGTCGGGCGGGCGTGGTGGTACGAGGAGTGAGCAGGCACCACGCATAGGTTCGGGGACGCGTCGCTTCTTGGCGTATTAATTACGCCAGCTGCTCGCCGCCATAGCCGACAGCGGTTCGCACGGGCTTGTCGCTGTCGCAGCGACCCAATCGCGAGAACCCGCGTGGGTCGCGGTAGACCGCACGTTCCCGCGGCGATGGGTTCCGTTGGTCACGGAGCAACACGGCATGGCATGCAGCGTCACTCCACATCCGGCCGTGCACGGCCGGCAGACACGCCGCCGCAGCAAGAGTGGAGAACAGAACGTAGCGAGCAGTCGTCAGGTGGCGTGGCCGGCGCGATCGGAATCGCAGTGCGCGCGGTACATGCCGATTCAGCGCACCGGCCGCACTCACCGTGCGTTGAGTGAAGTCACTTTTTGCTGCTTTTAGCGCAGGTCTTGATGCCAGGCACGTGCCGGCGCAATGCGCTGGCATCGCCTCGGTAAAGGCAGCACTTGCAACACCACGGGCCCGCCACAGCCCGGCACTCCTGCGTCACGACGCCTGCAGCGTCGGCAACGCCGTGGCCGCGTGATCGCTGTTTCCATCCGCCTGCGTGCCCTGCGCAGGCGCACTCAACTCACTGTGCCTTTCGTGGAGAACTCCCATGATCCAGACCACTTCCCCCATGCTGTGCCTGCGTTCGGCGTTGCTGGTGGCCCTTGCCGCAGTTGCCGGCGGCGCGGCCATCGCGCACGCCTCTGCCGTGCTTGCAGTTGCCGGTATGCACACCTCACCTGCTACGCCGGTCTTTGCTGGTTTTGCTACGCCTTCAACGACGCAGGCTGCACCCATTGCCGATGTCGTGCCTGTGGGTGGCATCGCACCGCCTGCGCCAGTAACACCGCAGATGAACGTTGCACGAACCGCGCCGGTTGCCGCTGCGCTGCGCGCGCCTGCGATCACTCCGCTAGCCGCGACCGCACCCACGGCGCCTGCGCCTGCCATTGCCGCCCGGGCAGCACCAGCAGCGCCCCCGGCCAACGCAGGACCTGCCGTACCTGCTGCACCTGCCATGTCTCCAGCAACACCGGTCGCTCCCACTACAGCCGCTGCACCGGCACGGCCGCGCGTCGGCACGCATAAATCCTGCAGCCATGCCACTGCAAACACGCAGCGCGAAGGCGATGCCTACGTGCTGGTGCATGGCGATGGCGAAGTGATGCACGGCACGCCCGATGACCTGCATACGGCGCGCCGCTACGCTGGCGATGGAAGACGCGTGCTGTGGTTTCGCGCCGATGGGACGCAATATCTGGTGCGTGATCCAACCTTGCTCCATCAGCTGGCTGTGGCGTATCTGCGCAGCCAGCAATTGGCCGACGCTCAAGCCAGGTTGGCCGCACGTCAGCAAGACTTGAGCGAACGGCAGGCCGCACTCGCCGCGCAGCTGTCCGCGCATGCCGAGCCGCGCCTGCTGCGGGCCTCGACACGCACAGCATCGGCCACGACGTCCACCTCGGCGCAGCCGCCTGCAACGCCCGATGCGCTGCAGGCGTTGGCCAGGCAGCACCAGGCACTGGCGCAGCGACAGCCCGTGTTGGCGAGCAAGCAGGCCGGTGCATCCCGCCTGGCCACGCAACAGGCATTGAAGGTATTGCGCGAAGCACTGAGAAGCGGGCTGGCGACGCGTATCGACGGTTAGCCGGACTGCGCCGGTCGCGTGCATGTGCGTGCATCGTGGTGCGCTCGCCGATACTGTGCACAGACACAGGCGGCGAGCAGGCCATGACGTATCGGGTAGTGGTATTGGGCGGCTTCGGCCACTTCGGTGCACGCATCGTGCGTGCGTTGGCGGCAACCGCGCAGATCCACGTCATTGCCGCGGGCCGGCGTCCGGGCGATGCAGCGACCACCTGGCCGGATGTCGCACCCGGCCGCATCTCCACCTGCCGCCTGGATATCGATGCAAGCGATTTTTCCGTGCAACTGGCGGCCACCGGCGCCGATGCGGTGGTGCATACCGCCGGGCCGTTCCAGGGACAGCAGTACGCGGTGGCCCGCTGCTGCCTGCAGGCCGGCATGCACTACATCGATCTGGCCGATGGCCGCGCCTTCGTCCGCGATTTCGCCGCGGCGATGGATCCCGCCGCGCGCCAAGCCCAGCGCGTGGCGATCAGCGGTGCCAGTACCTTGCCGGCATTGTCCAGCGCGGTGATCGATGCGCTGTTGCCGCGCTTTTCGGCACTGCACGAGATCGGCACGGTCATCGCACCCGCACAGGGCACGCCGTTGGGTCTGGCCACCGTGCGTGCGGTGCTGTCGTATTGCGGCACGCCTTTCAACTGGTGGCAGGCTGGCCGCTGGCAGCAGGTGGTGGGCTGGGCACGCCCCACGCGCGTGCACTTCGCGCAGCTCGCCCCACGCCTGGCCTCGCCGTGCGATGTGCCCGACCACGACCTGTTGCCGCAGCGCTATCCCGGCGTGCAGACCGTGCAATTTCGTGCGGCGCTGGAAGTGCCGTTCCTGCAGCGCTGCCTGGCCGGCGTCGCCTGGCTACGTCAACGCGGCGTGCCGCTACCGATGCAGCGCCTGGCCGATGCGTTTGCCAACGCCGGGCGCTGGTTTGACCGCTTCGGCACCGATCTGGGCGGCATGCGGGTGGAGCTGCGCGGCACCTGCGATGGCGCGGACGGGGCGAGCCGCCCGCTGGTGCTGCACTGGGACCTCACCGCCGCGATGCTGCATGGCCCGGAAATTCCCTGTTTCGCCGCTGTCTTGCTGATACGCAAGCTCGCTGCCGGGCATCGGCTGCCGATCGGCGCGCATGCCTGCATGGGGCTGCTGACGCTGGCCGATTTCGAGCAGGAGTTTGCCGCGTGGCAGATGACCACGGCGGTGACGCAAGCGCACCGGTGATCGGACGATGCACAAGACCAGCGCAGCGCCAGGCCTTTGCCGAGCACACCAGGCGGGAAACCAAGCTCGCTGTGCGCGGCGGGGAGTTCTGAAACCACGTGGCCGGCGCACATCGCTGCGTCGCCGTCCCAACGCAACCTCAGACCTCTAGCACCGTGCGAAATGCGTCCATGTCGTCGAACGTACAAAAATGAAAGCGTGGCACCGTGATCGGCCCCGCGGCTGCCAGCTGTGTGAGCCAGCCGCGCACCGCGGTGCGATACGCCGTCTGCTCTGCCGCATCCAGCGTGTCGCACAGGTAAGCCAGCGAAATATGAAACTGGAAGTTGGTGTAGTCGGGGCGCTGCAAGCGTGTCAGTTGCATCAGCGCTTGGCGCGCCGCTTCCAGGCGCTGCGCGGTTTGCGTGTCGGCCGGCTTCAATGGAATCAGCAGATTGTCGTTATTGCCGGTCCTGGCTGCCGTCGGGTCGACCAGGAAGCGGCAAGCGCCCAAGGGCGGCGCGGCGCGCTCCTTCAACCGCGCCAGATAGGCCGCGTTGATATCCGCCAAGGCATGGTCGCGCGGCAGATCGCTCGGCCAGGGCCCACGCGCACGGTCGATCTCATTGACCCCGCCCAACAAGGTCACGTGGTAGCTGCTCGGCGGCAGCACGGCGAACTTGTGGGCAAAGCGCTGCTCGGGGAACTCGCGGTAGATATTCAGCACGCGGTCGAAGCTGTCGTAGCCATCGCCCTGTTGTTCCAGGTGACCCACAAAGGTATTGCCGGCAAACGGCATCGGCCGTCGCGAGCGCAGAAACTTGCGGCCCACATCCGAGGGCGGCGGCGTCATGGCCCGTGTGGTGAGACCGGTGGCCAGCAGCGAGGCGCCGGTGGCAGCCATCAGGTGACGGCGGCTGATGCGTGTGTCCAGAAACGACGACATGGAAAAAACCCTCAGAGTTTGACGTTGACGCCGAGCATCACGGTGGGTGCCATTTTCCAGGCCGATTGCACGTATTCCTGGTGGCGGCCGATGCGGTACTCGTAACCCTGGCCGGTCAGGTTGAGCACATCCAGGCTCACGGCCACTGCCGGCGAGACGTCCCAGGCCAGCTTCAGGTCCAGACGGTCCAGCGGCTGTTGGTAGCGGTTGCGATAAAACTCCTGCTGGTTGCTGTAGTTGGGGTAGCGGTCGTCCCACAGCTCGCCGGTCCGGCTCCAGGCCAGGGTGCCGCGCAGCGGCCCACGGGCGTAATTCAGGGTCAGATTCCACAGCTGCTTGGGTTGCTGCGGCAGCACCGACAAGGTGGTGCGGCTGCCATCGCCGAGCACCACCGGGTAGTCCACGTCCAGGAAGGTGACATTGGCACCGACCGACAGCCCGGCCAGCGCGGGAAGCCACGGGCCCAGTTCCTTGATCGCGCCGAGTTCGGCGCCGCGCATGCGGACCGGCCGGTCGGTATTGCGCGGTTGGGTGACCAGCACCTGCTCGCCGTCGATGCTCTGCAGCTGGCCGTAACGGAAAATCTCGTTGTCGATGGTCTTGTGGAACAGCGCGATCGACAGCAGGCTGCCGCCATCGTCGAACGTCCAGTCGTGGCCAAGGTCCAGATTCTGCGAGCGACGCGGCTGCAGATCCGGGTTGCCCTGGTTGAGCGTGGGCGGGTTGCTGCCCAGTGTGAGCACGCCGCCGTTCAAGGCCATCTGGTCCAGGCGCGGTCGCCCGATCGAGCGCGAGGCGCCGAAGCGCAAGGTGCCGTTGGCACTGGTCTGCACCTGGCCGGCCAGCGATGGCAACCAGTTGCGGTAGGTGCGTTGCGCACTGACAGGCGCCCAGACGGTTCCGCTCAATTGTTGGCCACTGCTGCCAAAGCGGGTCTGCTCCAGGCGCACGCCGCCGGTCAACCGCCAGCGCTCGCCGCGCCACTGTGCTTGTGCGAAGCCGGCGCGCACCTGCTCATCCACCGTGTAGGTGCCGCTGTTCTGCGCGGTGGTGTCCACCACGCCGCGCGCCTGGCCGGACGCGGCCTCCCAGCGGGCGTCGGCCAGGTCCGGGTCGATGGTCAACATGGGCGCGTTGCAACCCAGGGCGCAGGTGGGATCGCCCAGCACATCGGCCAGCGAATAGGGCAACCCGCTCCAGGTCGTGCGCTGGAACGCGGTCTGCATGTGCGTGCGCACCTGTCGCAGGCCCCAGGCCAGTCCCAGCCCGCGGCTGTCGTCGTCCATGTTGCGACGTAGCTCCAGTTGCAGGTCGCTCACCCGTTCGGCGTAGGTGGTGCGCTCCTGCTGGTGGTTGAGGTTGGCGTAGCGGGTCGGGTCGTCGGCCAGTGCCGGGTCCAGGGCCGTGAATGCCGGCAGGGTGCCATTCCAATCGAAGCCGTAAGCCAGGCGGTTCTGCTGGAAGCGGTCCCAGGTCTGCGGGTTGTCCACCGTGGCGCGCGAGGTGCTTGCCCGCAGCGCGCCGCGCCACTGGCCAGGCAGCTCGGCCAGCAGTTCGCCGTTGATGCCGGACAGCCCCCGCTTCCAGCGCAGTTGCCCCAACTCGACGAGCTGGTTGAGATTGTCCAGCGTGCCGCTTTGCGGGCCGCTGCGGGTCAGGCGCGCGCTGTTCTGCACCTGGGCGGCCTGGGTATTGCGGTCGGAGGATTCGCGCTGGTTGAAGGTGTAGCCGGACACATGGCCGCTGAGCGGACCGTCCGGCTGCCAATCCACGCGCGCGGTCACGCCGCGCCGTTCGCGGGTGTTGTCGTAGTTGTACCAGCGCCGTTCGCTGGGCACCGCAGCGCCGGTGCCGCCATAGGCCGACGGCGCGCGCGTGCCATCGGCGTTGTACCAGTTCAGGGCGCCTCCATTTTCCTGCTGCGGCACCGAAATCTCACGGCGCCAGATGCTGGCCGCACCCAAAAACGCGAACTGGCCGTCACGCCCGAAGCGCTTGCCCCATTTCAGCTCGCCTTCGCCCACCGGCGTGCGGCCGCCATAGCGGCTTCCCATGAGGTTGGCGCCGCCCTTGGCCGAGGCGGTCAGCAGGCCATCGGGCCGGGCAAAGCCGGTGGCGGTGACCAGGTTGGTCACGCCCCCGATCGCGCCACCATCGTTCTCCGGCAGCAGCGACTTCACCACATCGATGCGGTCCACGAAGTTCGCCGGCAGCACATCCATCAGCGCCTGGCGGCTACCGATGTCGTTGCTGGCGAATGCAAAGCCGTCGATCAGCATGCTGTTGTAGTTGCCGTTGAGGCCGCGCACCGTCACATAGCGCGGTTCGCCCTGGTACTCGACCGTGCTCACGCCGGTGACCCGGCGCAGCGCATCGCCCACATTGAAGTCAGGCAATTGCCCGATGCTGTCGGCAGCGACCGAATCCACGATGGTGGGCGCCGCCTGCTTGGTGGCGATGGCGCGCGTGTTCTGCGACTGGACCGGGTTGCGCACCTGCACCGCATCCATGGTCAGCGCGTCGGCTCCGCCGGACATGTCCGCAGCGGTGGATTGCCAGGGAAGCCAAGCGATCAAGGCCAGCCCCAGCGCCAGCGATAGCGCATGCGGATGCGGATGCGGTGGGCCAGACAGGGCAGCGCAACGGGGTCGGGAAGGGGGATGCAACAGGCGCATGGCACGATACCAACGTCGATGGCCCCAACGCAGGGCCGCGGACGGATTAAATTAAGCTGCTTAATTAAAGCGATTATGACAACGACGGACGTTTCGCCCTGCATGCCCTCTTTGTTCGCAAACGTAGCTATTCGTTCGCATTACCGCTGTCGCAGCGATGGGCAGGCCGCCGGTTCCAACGAGCGCCTGCTGCTGGATCTGATCCGCAGGGCCGGGCAGTTCGAGCGTGCGGATCTGCCGCGCGCCAGCGGGCTCAGCGTGCCCGGCATCAAGGGCATCGTCGACCCGCTGGTGGCGCACGGCCTGCTGCAGTTGCGGCCCTCGCTGCGGCGTGGCCGTGGCCAACCGAGCGCGCAGGTGAGTCTGGTGCCGGGGTATGCATACAGCGTCGGAGTGTCGGTGATGGTCGATGGCTTTGCAGTGGTGCTGATCGACTTCGCCGGCCAGGTTCGTGGCATGCGCCAGCTCACGGCCTTCCCGCTGACGCTGGCGGTGGTGCGTGCACGACTGCCGACCTTGGTGGAGGCGTTGCTACGGGCGGCCGGCGTGGATCGGCAGCATGTGTTCGGCGTCGGTCTGAGCATGACCGGCCCGCGCATCGGCGATGGCACCCGGGTCAATCCGCCCTTGTCGCTGGCAGCGGAATGGATGCAGGTGGAGCTGGATCGGTTTGTCGCCGATTGCCTGCAGCTACCGGTCTGGATGGACAACGACGCCCATTGCGCCGCCCTGGCCGAGGCCGTGTACGGCATTGGCCGCCAATCGCCAGATCTGGTCTATCTGTCGATCTCCGACGGCTTTGCTGCCGGCGTGATTGCTGCCGGCAAGGTGCGCCGCGGCGAACATGGCAATGTGGGCGAACTGGGGCGCATCTCGGCCATCACCGGCATGGCGCGGCCAACGCTGGAAAGCCTGCGCCAGGCGCTGGCTGCCGATGGCTACGCGCTGCCGGACCTGCACACCATGCTGCAGCACTACGATGCGGCGTGGCCGCAGATCGACGCGTGGCTGGATGCAGTGCAGCCGACCGTGACGCTTGCGGTGGCGGCGATCATTGCGTTGATCGATCCGCGTGTGATTGTTTTTGGCGCGCGCCTGCCAACCGATCTTGCGCAACGGCTGATCGCCCGCATCGCCTTCGAACCTGCGCCGCGGCGGGGCGTTGCATTGCCGTATCCGACCCTGCAGGTCGGGCAGGTGACGGCGCATGCCACCGTGCTGGGCGCGGCCATGCTGCCGTTCAAGGAAACGCTGTTCTAGGGAAGGTCTGATCAACTCACCGCAGATGCGCGACACTATCGCCTTATGTAGAGGATTCATCCATGCAGCTGACGTTCGGTGACGCTGAGGGCTTGGGCAAGCGTAAGCAGACCCGGCGCGAGATCTTTCTTGCCGAGATGGAGCAGGTTGTTCCGTGGCAGCAACTGCTTGCCCTGATCGCGCCGCACTATCCAGTGTCGGGGCGGCCAGGTCGGCAGCCGTACGCACTGGCGACGATGTTGCGGATT
>NZ_JAGHWR010000052.1:0-1299 GCF_017746155.1 Xanthomonas sp. D-36-1 | reverse complement strand
AGCGCCAGAAATGGCGAAATTCCGAAGTTCCAAAAGCCACTCTTCGGAACGACGCCACCTTCCGCCCTGTCAGGTCTCGTTGATCAGACCTTCCTTAGGGATGGTCTGATCAATGCGGCCAGAGGATGCGTCGACCCGCATCGGTAGCGCTGACTACGCTCACACCTTCGGTTTTTCGCTGTTTCCAGCGCATTCTCGGGGCGTTCTCCCCATTACAGGCACAACTTCCCAACGGCAGGCATCAACTGCTTCCGCTTCAGCCACAGGTTCGACAGCGCAAAGAGCGTCAGCACCTGCGCGGTGTTTTTGACCAGGCCGCGATAGCGCACCTTGGCATAGCCAAACTGGCGCTTGATCACCCGAAACGGATGTTCCACCTTCGCACGCAGGCTGGCCTTGGTGTGCTCCCAGCGCTTGGCCAACTTCAGTTCGCGCTTGTTCTTGATCTGCTTCAGCTTCGAGGGCTTCTCCGCGATCAGGTAGCGTAGCTTGCGCTTGCCCTTGATCTCATCGCGCTTCTCAAGCCCGGTGTAGCCGCTGTCCCCACACACCGTGTCTTCCTTGCCATGCAGCAGCTTGTGCGCTTGCGTGATGTCCGCCACGTTGGCTGCCGTGCATTCCACGTGGTGCACTAGGCCGGATTCATCATCCACTCCAATGTGCGCCTTCATCCCGAAGAAGTATTGGTTGCCCTTCTTGGTCTGGCGCATCTCCGGATCGCGCTCACCGTCCTTGTTCTTGGTCGAACTGGGCGCAGAGATAATCGTGGCATCCACAATCGTCCCGCCGCGCAGGCTCTGACCCTTGCGCGACAGATGCGCGTTCACCCGATTGAACAGCTTGCGCGCCAAATCGTGCTGCTCCAGCAGATGGCGAAAGTTGAGAATCGTCGTCTCGTCCGGCACCTCATCCAGCCCGCCGATCTTGGCGAAACGGCGCATCGACACCGTGTCGTACAAGGCTTCTTCCGCCGATGGATCGCTCAATGCATACCACTGCTGCAAAAAGTGGATGCGCAGCATCGTCTCCAGCCGATACGGCTGTCGTCCCGGTTGCCCCGACTTCGGATAGTGCGGCTCGATCAGCCCCAGCAGCTCCTTCCACGGCACGACCTGCTCCATCTCGGCCAAAAACACCTCACGCCGCGTCCGCTTGCGCTTGCCGTCGTACTCCGCGTCGCCGAAGGTCAGCTGCATCGAAATCGTCTACTCGGGTCGATGATCGATTGTGGCAGATCAGGACGGATTGTTCAGAGTTTCCCTAGGGAAGGTCTGAACAATGCGGCCAGAGGATGCGTCG
>NZ_JAGHWR010000051.1:0-19883 GCF_017746155.1 Xanthomonas sp. D-36-1 | reverse complement strand
TTGATCAGACCTTCCCAAGGTGCGTGCGCCCATCACCGGCGACACAACGGCCGGGTTGCGCAAGGTCCAGGCCAGCGCCACCTGCGAGCGCGATGCGCCCAGTTCATCGGCGACCGCACCGACCACATCGGCGATCTCCAGCGAGCGTGCATTGAGATGTCCGGTCGAGGCGATCACCCCCTTGCGGCTGCTCGACACCTCTGCCGCATTGTCGTCGGTCAGATCGGCGCGGCTGTATTTGCCGGTGAGGATGCCACCGCCCAGCGGCGACCACGGCAACACGCCCAGGCCGAGTTCGCGCGCCATTGGCAGCAGCTCATGTTCGACGCTGCGTTCGACCAGGCTGTACTCGATCTGCAGCGCCACCAACGGCGACCAGCCGCGCAGGTCGGCCAGGGTCTGCAGTTGCGCCACGCGCCAGGCCGGCGTATTGCAGATGCCCAGATAGAGCACCTTGCCCGATTGCACCAGATGCTCCAGGCCGCGCATCACTTCGTCGGGCGCGGTGGTGAAATCCCAGGCGTGCAGGTACAGCAGATCGATTCGGTCGGTGGCAAGTTGGCGCAGGCTGGTTTGGACCGAGCGAATCAGGTTCAGGCGATGATTGCCGCCGGAATTGATGTTGTCCGCATCGCGTGCCATGGTGAATTTGGTGGCCAGCACGAAGCGTTCGCGTCGGTCCTTGATCAACTCGCCGAGGATGCGTTCGGAGCCGCCGTTGGTGTAGTTCACCGCCGTGTCGATGAAGTTGCCGCCGCGCTCGGCATAGGCGTCGAAGATGCGCTTGGCTTCGCCTGCATCTGCGCCCCAGCCCCAGGCTTCGCCGAAGGTCATGGTGCCCAGCGACAGTGGCGAGACGCGCAGGCCGGAGCGGCCGAGCAGGCGGTAGTGGTCCAGTGAGCGTGGCTGGTGCATGCGTGATGTCTCCCAAGTGATGGCGTGGTGCGTGTTGCCAGCCACTGTGCCGCGGCGCGGGGGGAGGGCGTGAGCCTGGTTATCCGGCATCCTTGCCTGATCGTCCGAATGGCCGATGCAGCGCCATCGCACAGGCAAGGTCTGGGGAGGCGTGGTGTGGCGTCGCATTGAATTCGATGCCAGTGCTGGCTCTTGCCAATTCGAACGCAGGCAATGCGCCCGAATGCAGCGGCTTTTCGGCGTCAGACGCAGCACCGCTGGCAAGCGTCTATGCTATGGCGACCGCCATCGAACACTGAAGCTGCGGCACCGTGACCATCAAATTCGACCTCAACGATCTGCAGGCATTCCGTGCCGTCGCCGAGAACGGCAGCTTTCGCCGCGCTGCCGAACGCATCCGCATCACGCAGCCGGCGCTCAGCCGCAGGATCGACAAGCTCGAGTCGGCGTTGAACGTCAAGCTGTTCGAGCGCACCACGCGCAAGGTTGCGCTCACCACCGTCGGCCAGGCATTCATGCCGCAGGTCGAGCGCATGCTCGACGATCTGGATATGGCGCTGATGAACATCGGCGATGCAGGGTCCAGCAGGATGGGCACGGTGACCGTGGCCTGCGTGCCGTCTGCGGCGTACTACTTCATGCCGCAGGCGATCCACGGGCTGCATCAGCTGTTTCCGAAGATCCGCATCCGGCTGTTCGACGGCAGCGCCAGTCATGTCAGTGCGGCAGTGGCCTCCGGCGAAGCGGATTTCGGGGTCAGCTTCAGCGGCAACCTGGCGCCGGAGGTGGAGTTCGAACCGTTGTTGCAGGAGCGCTATGTGATTGCCTGCCGCCAGGACCATCCGCTATCCGGGCGCGCACAGGTCAGCTGGCAGGAGGCCTACGGTTACGACTACATCACGCTGGACAAGACATCGGGCAACCGGCTGGTGCTGGATCGGGCGCTCTCTGCATTCACGCCGGACAAGCCCAGCATCTGCGAGACCCGCCATGTCACCACGTTGCTGGGGTTGGTGGAGGCCGGCGTCGGTATTGCCGCCGTGCCTTCCATTGCCATGCCGTCCGGCCCGCATCCGGTGCTGGCGGCGGTGCCGCTGGTCGAACCGGAGGTATCGCGCAACGTGGGCCTTCTCAAACGTCGCGGACGCACGCTGACACCGACCGCGCTGGAACTGGCGGAACTGGTGCGACGGATGCCCGCACGTTCAAGGTGACACCGGATCCAGGCCAGTCACGCGCGCAACCGCCTGCGCCTCGCCCGACTGCAGGTACGTAAGCAGGCGCCTGGCCGCGTCGGGGTGCTGCGCGTTGACCGGAACACCGGCGGCGTAGCGCGTGATCGACTGCAACTGTTCGGGGATCTTGCCGACAAACTCCACGCCTGCCAGCGGAAGCAGCTCGGCCACCTGCTGAAAGCCGAGCTGATAGCTGCCATCGGCCACCACCGTGCCCACCGGGAGACGCGGAATCTTCTTGCTCTTGGCCATCATCGGGCCTTGGATCCGCAACTGCTTGAACAGCGTGGTCTCGATATAGACGCCGCTGGCGCTGTCCGAATAGGCCACCGAATCGGCGTGCAGCAGCGTCTGTCTGAAGTGCTCGACGCTGTCGATCTTGGGTTTGGGTGCACCGCTGCGCACCACCATGCCGATCCTGGAATCGGCCAGCTCCACCCGCGATGCCGGGTCGACCACGCCGGCGTCGATCAGCGTCTGCAGCGCGCTACCGACCATGATCACCACATCGGCATGCTCGCCGCGTGCGAGCCGGTTGGGAATGGCTTGCGGCGTTTCGCCCATGGAAGGGCCAAGCAGGGTGGTGACCTTCACCCCGGTCTGCTTGGTGTACTGCGGCGCCAGGCGATCGAAGGCGGCCGTGAAACCGCCGGAGGTCATCACGGTCAATTCCTGCGCGCCTGCCGCTGTCGACAGCAGAACCGTTGCAACGATCGCACCCAGCCACTTTTTCCACATGCTCCGCATCATTTCGTCGCTCCTGCCGCGGCATCCAGGCCGGTCGCCGTCGCGGGATTGCTCTGGCGGCGATACAGAAACAGCGTGGCCCCCAGCGCGCACACCGACGCGAAGACCAGCCAGTAGCCAGGCGCGGCCTTGTCGCCGGTGACATGGATCAGCCAGGTGGACATCACCGGCGTAAAGCCGCCAAACACCGCGGTCGCCAGGCTGTAGGCAAGCGAGAATCCGGCGACCCGCACATGCGCCGGCATCCGTTCGGTGAGCGCCGGAATCATGGTGCCGTTGTAGATGCCGTAGATGAAGGACAGCCACAGCAGCGCCTGCAACATATGCGTAAAGCTCGGTGCGGCCGCGAGGAACGCGAGCACCGGATAGGCGGTCACGATGCATACCACTGCCATGGTCACCAGCAGCGGCTTGCGGCCGAAGCGGTCGCTGAGCGCGCCACCGATCGGCAGCCAGATGAAATTGGAGACGCCTACCAACAGCGTGACGATCAACGCATCGCCGGTGCTGAGTTTGAGTACGCTCTTGCCGAAGGTGGGGGCGTAGACGGTGATCAGATAGAACGCGGTCGTCGTCAGCGCGACCATCAAGCCGCCGGCAATCACGATGCCGGCATTGTTCGCCAGCCCGCGCATCACCTGCTTCATCGTGACCGGCTGCCGGCGCTGGGCAAATTCTGCAGTCTCTTCCAGGCTTCGCCGCAGCAAGAAGATGAAGGGAATGATGACGCAGCCGATGCCGAACGGAATCCGCTAGCCCCACTGCGCCAGGTCCTGCGGCGCCATCAGCTGGTTGAGCGCAAACCCGATTGCGGCCGCCGCGACGATGGCAAGCTGCTGGCTGGCCGATTGCCAACTGGCGTAGAAGCCGCGCCGGCCCGGTGTCGCCATCTCGGCCAGATACACCGACACGCCGCCCATTTCGGCGCCGGCCGAAAAGCCCTGCAGCAGGCGGCCAAGCAGCACCAGGGCCGGTGCCCACAAGCCGATGCTGGCGTAGCCCGGCACCAGCACGATCAGCACCGTACCGCTGGCCATGATCGCCAAGGTGACGATCAAGCCCTTGCGGCGCCCGACATCGTCGATGTAGGCACCCAGGATCACCGCACCCAGCGGCCGCATCAGAAACCCCGCGCCAAACACGGCGAAGGTCATCATCAGGGACGCAAATTCGTTGCTTGCCGGGAAGAAGGTCGCGGCGATCTGCGTTGCGTAAAAACCGAACAGGAAGAAGTCGAACTGCTCGAGGAAGTTGCCCGAGGTCACCCTCAGCACCATCCCGAGTTTCGACTGGTGCGTTGCCTCACTGCTGGAACTCTGCATAAATCGCCCTCCACGATAGGTATGCATGGACGTATGACATCTGAGGCACTCGATTCTGGTCGAGATGGTCAACGTTGATAATTGCTGCTTTCTCATCGATTGATGCGCGTTGAACATCGGCCGGCGCGGCTGCAGTGCTCGACGTGCAGTGACCTCGCCACGACGCGCACGCCGCATTCGCCAGCGGCGGCTGGCATGGCCGCCTGACGTGAGGTCGATCCGTCCATGCCGTCGCCGCAGTGCTCTAGTGGCCTGCCGATGCGCCGATCGGTTCGGTGCGTGCGCTGCGGTGAGCACGTGAGAGGGCGCAGGCAGCGCCGGCAGCGCGCTACCCGCGCCGCATCAGCATCTGCGTCACCAGCGCGCGCAGGGCAGGTGGGCGGACCGGTTTGGACAAAAATCCCCAGCCCAGATCCAGCGCATGCTCGCGCAGGACAGGGTCGGGTTCTGCGGTGACCAGGATCACCCGTGGCTCGCGTTGCCAGCGTTCCACCAACTGCGACAGCAGCATGGGGCCGTGGTGCGCGCCCATGCGCACATCCAGCAGCAGCAGTTCCGGTACCTCCTCGGCATTGGCGGCGCTCAATGCCTCATCCGGGCCGCCGGCAAAATCCACGCGGCATTCCCAGCGTTCCAGCAGCGTGCGCGTGGCCTCGCAGACCAAGGGCTCATCATCCACGCACCACACCCGGCAGCCATGCAGGATGGGGTCGTTGCCGTGTTCGGCAGTGCCGACAGGCGCTGGCAGTTGCCGTGCGATGGCGGTGCGATCGCCCAGCGGGACCGTCACCGAAAACACGCTGCCGGCGCCCAGGGTGGAACGCAGCCCGATGCGATGGCCGAGCAGACGGCCGATGCGCTCGACGATGGCCAGGCCCAGGCCTGCGCCGCGATCGTTGGCCACGCCGTCGTCCAGGCGGCGGAATTCCTCGAAGATTTCGTGTTGCAGGGCTTCGGGAATGCCGGGCCCCTGGTCGTGCACTTCGATGCGCAGCCAGCCGCCGCGGCGGCGGCAGCCGATCAGCACGCGCCCGCGCGGCGTGTAGCGGATGGCGTTGGAGAGAAAGTTCTGCAGGATGCGGCGCAGCAGGTTTTCATCGCTCAACACCACCGCCGAGGTCGGCACCGATTCCAGCACCAGCCCGCGGTCTTCGGCCAGGATGCCGAAGTCGCGCGCCAGGGTGTCCAGCAAGGGCGCAAGCGCAAAGTCGCGCACCTGGGTCTTCAGGCTGCCCGCTTCCAGGCGCGAGATGTCGAGCAGGCTGTTGAGGATGGCGTCCTGCGCCGCCAGCGCACCGTCGATGTTGTCGACCACGCGTGCGCTGCCAGCCTCGCGCACTTGCCCGCGCAGCACCGAGACGAACATGCGCGCGGCGTTGAGCGGCTGCAGCAGGTCGTGCACCGCCGAGGCGACGAAGCGAGTCTTGTAGCGGTTGGCGCTTTCGGCTTCGCGCTTGGCCGCCGCCAGGTCGCGGGTGCGCTCGGCCACGCGGTGTTCCAGCGCGTCGGCCAGCGAACGCAGTTCGCGTGCGGCGTTCTTGTAGCTGGTGATGTCGGCGTAACTGGTGACAAAGCCGCCATCGGGCAGCGGGTTGCCGCGGATTTCCAGCACGGTGCCGTCTTCTTTTTCGCTCTCGCGCATATGCGGCTTGCCGCTGCGCAAGTGGTTCAGGCGACGCTCGATCGCCGCCTCGATCGGCCCCGGCCCCAGCAGGCCGCGGCGTGCATTGAAGCGGAACAGGTCTTCGATCGGGCGGCCGATCTTGAGCAGTTCCGGCGGAAACCGGAACAGCTCCAGATAGCGCGAATTCCACGCCACCAGATTGAGCGCCTCGTCGATCACCACCACGCCTTGCGGCAGATGTTCCAGGCTGCGGCTCAGGCCGGCATTGGCCTGCTGCGCAGCGGTGACCACGCCGTCCTGTGCGGTGCGCAGTTCTTCGGCGTGTTGCTGCAGCAAGGTTTCCAGCTCGTGCCGGCTGCGCTGGCGCAACGCCGACAGCCGCCGCCGTTGCTGCACGAACAACCACAGCAGGGCCAAGGCCAGCCACGCGCCGGCCGCGGCAATCGCCGCGGCGCGGCCGGCAGCGGCACTGGCGCGGGTGTCGTGCAGCAGATGCAGGCGCCAGCCGCTTTCGGGCACTTGCAGGGTCTGCCACAGCACCTGCGCGCCGAGCGGCGGGTCGCGCACGTCGGCCAGCACGCCGCCGTACCCGGTCTGCTCGATCAGCCGGCGCCGCAGCGGCAGCAATTCCTGGTCGGCGTACTGGCGGGTGCTCTGCAGTTCGCGGCGATCGCGGTCGCTGAGCGGGGCCAGCACGCGGTAGCGCCATTCCGGCTGGCTGGCCAGAAACACCACCTCGTGCGCGTCCGACGCCAGCACGATATCCGGGGTCTGCAGCCACTCACGCTCCAGTGCAGCCAGGGCGATCTTGATCACCACTACGCCCTGCACCTGACCGGCGCCGTCGACAATGGCCTGCGACAGGAAATAGCCCGGCTCGCTGGTGGTCATGCCGATGCCGTAGAAGCTGCCGCTGCCGGTGGCCAGCGCCTGCTGGTAATACGGACGGAAGGCATAATCCACGCCCACGTTGCTACGTGGCGCCCGCCAGTTGCTGGCGGCCAAGGCCACGCCGTCGTGGTTGATCAACGTCAGCGTGGACGACTGGGTGACATTGTTGGCGCGTTCGAGCTTTCGATTGAGCGCATCCACCTGGGCCGGCGACAGCGGGCCGGACACGGCCGCGCGCAGTTCTGGGTCCAGCGCCAGAATCTGCGGCAACGTGCGATAGCGGTCCACGCGCTGCTGCAGCGCCTGCGCGTAGAGCCGCAGCTGGCGGCGCACGGTGGCGCTTTCATCGTGCAGCGCGCTCTGTTCGACGAAGTGCCCGGCCGCGACCATGGCCACCACCATCTCGCCCAGCACGATGGACAAGGTGAGCAGCAGGCGACGGCGTTGCGATGCATACATGGCCGCAAGTATGGCGGTCTGTCGCCGGATCGCGCAGCCATCCGCCTGCAATGTCTAACAAAAAAGCGGTCGCGCTCATCGCCAGATGGGGGGCGCGGCCGGCAGACGGTGCCATCGCGTGTGCCACGCGTGACGACGGTTCCGGGCGCTCCGCCCGCATTTGCCCGGCGACCGCGCGCGACGTGTGTCAGCCGCTCTCATCGCACGCTTGGCAAGCGCCGAAGACGACAACGGCCGCACCCGTGATGGATGCGGCCGTGTCCAATGCCTGTTGCGGTGCGATGCCGGCGGCGCGTCGGCAAGCCGGCGCGTGGCCATGACGCGCGGCAGTGCGCCGGAGCGAATCGCCGGCGCGCTGCCCCTGCTCGGTGCGGCTTAGAACTGCACCTGCGCACGCAGTTCCATCACGTGCGGGGTTTCATGCACGCCATTGCGCGAGGAATCCACCCAGCTGTAGTTGGCCTGGAACTTGAAGTGGCTGGTGAGGTACCAGTTGGCGCCGATGGTGGTGTCGTGCTGGCGGCCGCCATGCACATTGTTGTCTTCCAGGTTCAGGCGGCTGTAGCGGGCGGTCAGCTCGACCGCGCCGTAGTCGTGCGACGGCTTGATGTTGCCCGGCACGCCGCCGGCATAGCTGCGCGATTCGCCGGTCAGCGTCCAGGTGCCGTAGACGTACTGGCCCTGGGCGATGAAGTGCGGCTGGTTCGCGTTGCGTGCCACTTCGGCACGCAGGGCTTCGCTCTGCAGCGAGAACGGGCCATGGATCCAGACCGCTTCCAGGCCGGTGCGGATCACATGGTCCACATCGAGAATGGTGCCGGTGTCGATCAGGCGCACATCGGTCAGGCCGGCTTCCGGGCGCGCACGCAGGCGCACACGCGGGCTGAACGACACGCCGCGGCCGTCGCTGTAACCGCGCGGGTTTTCGATCGAGCCGGCGATGCCCAGGTGCAGCACGTCGCCTTCGGCCTTCGACGGGGTCCATGCCGCGTGCACGGCCTGGGTGGTGCCCGGGTTGTCGCCCTGCAGATCCTTGCCGCCGTAAGCGCCGGCCTGCAGCAGGTACTGCTGACGTTCCAGCGTCCATTCCGCGCCGGTACGACGACCCTGGAACACCGCCTGGATCGGCAGGCCCAGTTCCATGAAGCTGCCCGCGCGCGAGCTCTGCACCGCTTCCAGACCCACCGGCACCTTCATGTAGCCCAGGCGCACGCGGCCGTAATCCTGGCCGAACAGGGCCTTGGTCTCGAACCGGTAGAACACGTCCAGCCACAGCTTGGACTCGAAGTCGTAGTACACCATGGCGTCGTAGACGCCCTTCTTCTTGATGGTGGCGCCGAATTCCTTGCGGCGGAAGTCGTTGCGGTCTTCCAGGCGGTCGTCGCCGGAGAAGTTGTTGTCGTCGTAGGCGTAGTTGCCGGTCAGGCCCAGCTCGGTGCCGTCACCGAAGGTGTACTTGGTCGGCCAGTTTTCGATCGAGGTGGCTGCATTGGCAGCGGCGGGGACGATGGCAGCAGCCAACGCCAGGACAAGCAGATTGAGGCGCATAGGTATGGTCTTCGGCAATAAGAAGGGGCCGGGCGTCCTGCCATGGCGGTCGCAATGAATGTCTTCAGCAAGCGCGCAGGATCCGGACGACGGCAGCACAGAAACCGTGTCTGCGTTAAACGGAATTAACGGCCGGCGGCGGCGCGGCTGAAGTGTAAGCCCACGTTCAGCCGCTGGACATGGGGTAGTACCAATGGGCTATCGGCCGGGGCTGTGACGTGCGGCTAGAATGCGTGCAACGGGTGCCTGCTCGGCACCCTCTCTCGTCTCTCGGAGTGGTGTCATGCACATCAGCAAGCCTGCCGGCCCCCTGCCGGCGTCCGTCCCCTTCTATCGCCAACTGTATTTTCAGGTGGTGGTGGCGATCGTCCTCGGTGCCCTGCTGGGCCATTTCGAGCCCGCCTTCGCCGAAAGCCTCAAGCCGCTGGGCGACGCCTTCATCAAGCTGGTGAAGATGATCATCGCTCCGGTGATCTTCCTGACCATCGTCACCGGCATCGCCGGCATGACCCATCTCAAGACGGTGGGCCGGGTGTTCGGCAAGGCGATGGCCTACTTCCTGTTCTTTTCCACGTTGGCCCTGGTGGTCGGTCTGATCGTTGCCCACGTGGTGCAGCCCGGCGCCGGCATGAACATCAATCCGGCCGATCTGGACCAGAGTGCGGTCAAGAGCTATGTCGAGAAGTCGCATGACCTGACCCTGGTCGGCTTCCTGATGGACATCATCCCCAACTCGCTGATCGGCGCATTCACCGGCGATCAGGTCGTCAACGGCAAGCTGACCGGGCCGAACATCCTGCAGGTGCTGTTCGTGGCGGTGCTGTTCGGTGTGTCGCTGGCGTTGGTGGGAGAGCGCGGCAAGCCGGTGCTGAACCTGCTGGAAGCGCTGATCGCCCCGGTGTTCAAGCTGGTGCACATCCTGATGCGTGCCGCCCCGATCGGTGCCTTCGGCGCCATCGCCTTCACCATCGGCAAGTACGGCGTGGAGTCGCTGGTCAACCTGGCCTGGCTGGTGGGCTCGTTTTATCTGACATCCCTGTTGTTCGTGCTGGTGATTCTGGGGCTGGTGAGCCGGCTATGCGGGTTTTCGGTCCTCAAGCTGATCCGCTACCTGAAGGCCGAGCTGCTGCTGGTGCTGGGTACGTCCTCGTCGGAGTCGGCGCTGCCGTCGCTGATGGAGAAGATGGAAAAGGCCGGTTGCGAGAAGTCGGTGGTGGGGCTGGTGGTGCCGACCGGGTACTCGTTCAATCTGGACGGCACCAATATCTACATGACGCTGGCGGCGCTGTTCATCGCCCAGGCCACCAATACCGAACTGACCCTGGGCCACCAGATCGCACTGCTGGCCGTGGCGATGCTCAGTTCCAAGGGAGCGGCCGGCGTCACCGGTGCCGGCTTCATCACCCTGGCCGCCACGCTGGCGGTGGTACCTGAAGTGCCGGTGGCCGGCATGGCGCTGATTCTGGGCGTGGACCGTTTCATGAGCGAATGCCGCTCGCTGACCAACTTCATCGGCAACGCGGTGGCCACCGTGGTGGTTTCGCGCTGGGAAAACGCCCTGGACCGCGACCGGCTCAAGCTGGTGCTGGACGGCGGCGAACCACCGCTGCTGGCCCCGGTCGGCCAACCCGGCGTGGCACCTGCCAGCCTGCGTTGATGCTTCCTACGGCCCTGTCTTCCGTCGGTGTTAACGACGGGATGCAGGGCCGTTCTTGTTTGGCCTCCACTCCGGCTGCGCCGCCCGCCACGCCGCATCCTGCGATCTCCCTGCCGCGCTGACAGCTGCGCGACAGGCCCTTGTTCAGGCAGGAGGGTAGAATTCAGTTCTCCTGCGCCTTCGAGACCCACACCACCGATGTCCACCGACGACTTCAAACAGGCCGCCCTCGACTACCACCGCCAGCAGCCGGCCGGCAAGATCAAGGTCACCGCGACCAAGCCGATGCTGACCCAGCGCGATCTGTCGCTGGCGTATTCGCCGGGCGTGGCGTTCGCCTGCGAGGCCATCGTCGAAGATGCCACCCAGGCCAGCGAGCTCACCGCGCGCGGCAATCTGGTGGCGGTGATCTCCAACGGCACCGCGGTGCTGGGCCTGGGCAACATCGGCCCGCTGGCCTCCAAGCCGGTTATGGAAGGCAAGGGCGTGCTGTTCCAGAAGTTCGCCGGCATCGACGTGTTCGATATCGAAATCAACGAGAACGACCCGGACAAGCTGGTGGACATCATCGCCAGCCTGGAGCCCACCTTCGGCGGCATCAACCTGGAAGACATCAAGGCGCCGGAATGCTTCATCGTCGAGCGCAAGCTGCGCGAGCGCATGAACATCCCGGTGTTCCACGACGACCAGCACGGCACCGCGATCATCGTCGGCGCCGCCGTGCTCAACGCGCTGGTGGTCACCGGCAAGAAGATCGAAGAGGTCAAGCTGGCCACCACCGGCATGGGCGCGGCCGGCATTTCCTGCGTCAACATGCTGGTCTCGCTGGGCCTGAAGCCGGAGAACATCCTGGCGCTGGACCGCGATGGCGTGATCCATACCGGCCGCACCGATCTGGATCCGGACAAGCAGCGCTACGCCCGCGATACCGACAAGCGCACCCTGGCCGAAATCGTCGAAGGCGCCGATATCTTCCTGGGCCTGTCGGCCGCCGGCATCCTCAAGCCGGAGATGGTCGCCAGCATGGCGCGCCAGCCGGTGATCTTCGCGCTGGCCAACCCCAATCCGGAAATCACCCCGGAAGCGGCCAAGGCCGTGCGCCCGGATTGCATCATCGGCACCGGTCGGTCGGATTATCCGAACCAGATCAACAACGTGCTGTGCTTTCCTTACCTGTTCCGCGGCGCGCTGGACGTGGGCGCCACCGGGATCAACGAAGAGATGAAGATCGCCTGCGTCAAGGCGATCGCGGCGATGGCGCGGCGCGAGGCCTCCGACCTGGGCGCGGCCTATGGCGGCGAGACCCCGAGCTTCGGTCCCGAGTATCTGATTCCGCGTCCGCTCGACCCGCGCCTGCTGGTGGAGCTGTCGTCTGCGGTTGCGCAGGCGGCCATGGATTCGGGCGTGTCCACGCGCCCGATCACCGACATGGAGGCTTACCGCGACAAGCTCGGCCAGTTCGTCTACCGCACCAGCCTGATGATGAAGCCGGTGTACGACCGCGCGCGCGCCGACAAGCAGCGCGTGGTATATGCCGAAGGCGAAGAAGAAGTGGTGCTGCGCGCGGTGCAGAACGTGGTCGACGAAGGCCTGGCCTACCCGATCCTGATCGGCCGCCCGGACGTGATCGAAGCACGCATCGAACGCATGGGCCTGCGCCTGACCGCCGGCGTGGACTTCGAAATCACCAACATCCTCGACGACCCCCGCTTCAACGATTACTGGCAGTACTACCACGCACTCACCGAGCGTCGTGGCGTGACCGTCACCGCGGCCAAGGAGCTGATGCGCTCGCGCCCGACCCTGATCGCGGCGGTGATGGTGGCGCGCGGCGAAGCCGACGCCATGCTGTCCGGCGTGGTCGGCCGCTTCCACAAGAAGCTCGGTTATGCGCGCAGCGTGATCCCGCTGGAGCCGCGGGTCAGCTCGACCTCGGCGATGACGGGTGTGATCAACCAGCTTGGCGTGTTCTTCTTCCTGGATACCCACGTGCAGGAAGACCCCACCGTCGAGCAGGTGGTGGAAGCGACGTTGCAGGCGGCGTATCGCCTCAAGCTGTTCGGCATCGAGCCCAATATCGCCTTGTTGTCGCATTCCAACTTCGGCAGCCACGATTCACGCGATGCGCTGAAGATGCGCCAGGTGCGCGAAGCGCTGCTCAAGCGCAAGCCCGAGCTCAACATCGACGGCGAGATGCAGGGCGACACCGCCTGGGACGAGGCGCTACGCAAGCAGATCATGCCCAACAGCACCTTGAAGGGCCGTGCCAACCTGTTCGTGTTGCCGAACCTGGAAGCGGCCAACATTGCCTATAACCTGGTGCGCGTGTTCACCGACGGCGTGGCGATCGGTCCGATCCTGATGGGCATCTCCAAGCCGGTGCATATCCTCACCACCAGCGCCACCTCGCGCCGGGTGATGAACATGACCGCCATCGCCGCGGTGGACGCACAGATCCGCAGACAGCGCGATGCGGAAAAAACGGCCGCCGACAAGGGTAGCGACTGAGGTCGCTGGTTGCCGGAAGCAGCCGATGACTGACGCGCCTTCAAGCCGTCATTCGCGATCGCAGCACTGAGCGCCGCACGACGGCGCTTGAAGGCCCCTCTCCCCTGGGGCAAGAAGGTGCGGCTTGCGCGCCACTGGCGCGCGTGCATTGGAGCGCCCGCGCCTAGCGCGGGCCGGGGCGCGCAGCGGAAGTTGGGGTGAAGGTAAGGCCTGCCCTCGGCATCGAATCGATCTCGAACGCCGAAACCCCCATCCAAACGCGGGCAAAAACGCGCGCCGCTTATGGTTCCACCACCACCCACGCGCGCCGACGACGTCCAGCTTCATCGCGTCTGCGCTCAATCCCCCAGCAACTCGATTTCTGCCAGCTCGGCGCGCGCAGGCATTTTCAGCCGCAGCCGGTATTCCGCATACGCGCCAGGTGCCGTTATCCGGAACGGACGTGTCTGCAGCGGCCAGGCAAACCGCTCGTCGCTGCGTTGATCGACGATCTTCCATGCACCGCCTGCCTTGCGCCCTTCCAGCGTCCACGCACTGGCGCCGATTGCCGCATTGCCGCTGGTCAAGGTGTACAGCATCGGCGTGCCGCGCTGTAGTCCACTCAGGGTGATGCTGGGCGCACGCGACACCGCGACCACCGTGCCCGCATCGTCGTCGTGCAATGCGGGTGCCTCGCCACCGTCGGCCAACGCAACGTGCGCATCGGTGCCCAGCAGATCGATGAACGGGGCAGGGCGCTTGCCTGGCGCGGTCAACGATGGCGGCACATCGTCCGGTCCGCTACCCCAGCGCGAGGGCCTGGGCCCCATCTCGAAGTCCAGCGTCGCACCCTTGGCGATCGCCGCATGCGGCAACCAGGTCTTGCGCCACGGCTTGCCGTTGAGCGTGAGCGATTGCACATACACATTCTCCGGCGAATTCTGCGGGGCATTGACCGTCAGCGTACCGCCGCCCGGCAAGCGCACGCGCGCCTGCTTGAACAGCGGCGAGCCGATCACATACTCCGGCGCTCCCATCCGCAATGGATACAACCCCAGCGCGGCGAACAGATACCACGCCGACATCTCGCCATTGTCTTCGTCGCCGGCGTAACCCTGGCCGATCTCGCTACCCAGGTACAGGCGCGCCAGAATCTCGCGGGTCATGCGCTGTGTTTTCCACGGTTGCCCGGCATACAGATACATCCATGGAATGTGGTGCGCGGTCTGGTTGCTGTGCGCGTACATGCCCATGCGCACATCGCGCGCTTCGGTCATCTCGTGAATGGTGTTGCCATACGAGCCTGCAAACTGCGCTTGGGCAGTCTCGGGCGTGGAAAAAAACGTGTCCAACTTGGCGGCCAATGCCGCGCGGCCACCGTATAGCGCAGCCAGGCCTTCGCCATCGTGCGGTGCGGTAAATGCGAACGTCCAGCCGCTGGATTCGGTGTAATCGTTGCCCCACACGCGTGGGTCGTACTGCGCCGCGTCCACGCGCCAGGCACCATCGGGCCTGCGGCCCTGGAAGAAGCCGACCGCCGGATCGAACAGTGCCGCATACCCGGCTGCGCGGCGACGAAAATACAGCGCCTCGGTCGCATAGCGCTCACGCGCTGGCGCCGTGCTGGCCTGGCGGGACAATGCATCGGCCATGTTGGCGATGCCGAAGTCGTTGAGGGCGCCCTCCATCGACCACGACATGCCTTCATGCGTCTCGGTATCGGTATAGCCGCGGAAGGTCGAGCGTGCCATGCCCTTGCGACCGACATGCCGGTCCGGCGCAACGACCGTGGCGTTTTTCAGTGCAGCGGCGTAGGCCTCGGCCGGGTCGAAGCCTTGCACGCCTTTTCGCCATGCGTCAGCAAACGCCACATCCGAACTGGTGCCTACCATCAGGTCTGCATAACCGGGCGACGACCAGCGCGCGATCCAGCCGCCCGCCCGCGATTGCTCGACAAACCCGTGCACCAGGGCGCCGGCATCATCGGGCGCAAAGAGCGCATACGCAGGCCACGCCGTGCGAAACGTATCCCATAGCCCGTTGTTGACGTATACCCGGCCGTCGCGGATCGGTGCGAAGCTGCGCACCGCGCTGCCGTCGATATTGTCGTCCGACCAGCTGTTCTGGCTGGCGTAGCGCCAATCCGGCGCAGTCGCAGTGCCCACGTTTTCATGCGCCGAGTTCGGATACAGGTACAGCCGGTACAGGCTGGAATACAGCGTGGTTGTCTGGTCGGCAGTGGCATCGGGTACTTCGAAGCGCCCCAGCAATGCATCCCAGGCATCCTGCGCGCGGGCGGCGACCTGCTCGAAGCTTGCGTCTGCGGCAATCTCCAGTTCCGCATTGTGCTTGGCCTGCTCCACCGACATCAGCGAAGTGGCAATGCGCATCTGCACCTGGCGCGCGCTGCCGGCATCGAACTTGATCCAGCCGGTCGGGCGGCCAGTGTCCAGCAGGCCGCTGCTGTGCCAGGGCCTATCGAAGCTGGCATAGACGAACATGCGGGTTGCGCCCGTCGACAGACCGCTGCGCACGTCGGTGTAACCGGACAGTGTCTGGGTCGCCGCATCCAGCTTCAGCCCGCCGCGCGCATCCACGTTGTCGAACAGCAGATTGGCATCGCCCCGCGCCGGGAAGCGAAAACGAAACAGCGCGGCGTGGTCGGTCGGCGCGATCTCGGCATGGATGCCGTTGTCCAGTTGCACGGCGTAGCGATAGGGGCGGGCCTGCTCGTCGTCATGCGAAAACCCCAGTGCACGCCTGCTGCGATCGGCATCCGGCACGCCGGCAGTGAGCGAGGGCATCACCTGAAACGTCTGCCGGTCGCCCATCCACGGGCTCGGTTGATGGCTGAGCGACAGCGCCTGCAGACGCGGACGATTGTCTGCACCGTTGTGTTCGTTCCAGCGATATAGCCAGGTCAGCGTTCCCGCATCGGTGACCGGCGTCCAGAAGTTGAAACCGTGCGGCACGGCCGTCGCAGGGAAATTATTGCCGCGCGAAAACGTGCCATTGGATTGCGTGCCGCGCGTGGTCAGCACCCGATCCGAGGGCCGCCCTGGCGTTGCCAGCGGCACCTCGGCAATAGCGATATCGTCGATCCACCCGGCAGCGCGCGCGCCCGCAGGCGGCGCCAGGTCCAGCTCGATCGCACGCACACGCCGCCCACGCAGCCCGGGCACATCTCCCAACCGCACTTGCTTGCGCGCCCACTGCTGCGGGTACAGCGTCTTCGACTCGCCTTGCGCCTGCGCACCCAATGCCACGCCGTGTTGATCGCGCGCTGCGCCGGCAGAAACGCGTGTACCGTCGTCCAGCACCAGGTCCAACGAGACATACGTGGATGCCACATGGTCGTTGCCGACACTTTCCGGCAAGACCATCCACGATAGCGTTGTCTGCGTTTCGATCAGCAGATCGGTGGTGAACAACGCGCGCCGCCCACCTGCGCCGTTGCTCGCGTAATGCAATGCATGCGCTCCGCTGTAGCCGGCGTTCGGCTTGGCGGCGTAAGGAGCCTGTGGTCCGGCTTGTACTGCAACCGTGATGGCTGAAGAATTAGTCGCCGCTGGTTGTAGTTGTCTGGGCTCGAAAGATGTCCCACTCCCGCTTGTCGCGCGCGCCTTGGGGAGCGCCCCGAGCAAGCAGACAATCGCAATCGATGTCAGCAGCCCACGATGCACAGTGAAAGAAGCAAGCACGTTTGGAGAATTCCTTATTGAAGTGTCGGCTGGATCGAGCAGATCAAGCCCGATCGCATTGCGGTGCAGACCCCGCGACCGGATCAAGCGGCTAGGACCGCGTTATCGATCCTGAACAAAGCGCTTGCTGCATGCAAGCGAACTGGGGCGGATAAATCACCTGACGAGATGCTTTACCGACACAGGCGCGTAGCCAAAAGCGAAGTTCGCTTCGTATTGCGATTGTCGTGCAGCGCGGACGTTGGTCCTTGATAAGCGCCTTTCGATCACGGACGCAACACGCCTCTCTCGGCCTTGGCCCGATGGCATGCCCGGCGCGTTCTCCGCGCGCAGACAAGATTGACAAGCTCGACCATAAGCGCAGAATTCGAGAGACATCCCCCCCAAGTACAGCCGCATGGACAGCCCCCGCCTCAGCAACCGCATGGATCCGACCGCAGTATCCGGCCGCAGTATCCGGCCGCATCAAGTCTGCTCGCATCGCACTCGGTTTATCGCAGGGCGTTTTGGCTTCCCGCCTCGGTGTGCACCGGGCCACCATCGCCCATTGGGAGCGCGACGGTGGGTTTGTCCCCAGCGTCGAGAATCTGCGTGCGTTGAGCCAGGAGCTGCAGGTCGGATTTGAGTGGCTGGCGGTGGGCGGTGTGATTTCTGGACAAGCGGTGTCGCCTACGATACCGGATTCGCGCCGACGCCTTGAGTCACGCATGCTGATGCTGTCGCGGCATGTACCGGTGTCATTCCTGGCGACAGTGATTGCCCTGTTGGAAAGTGCTTCTGCTTATCTGGAATAGTCTGCGATCCCGATCAGGCCCTGCGTATCCCTGATACGCATGGTCCGTACGCGTTTCCTGAAACGGATGTGACATTGACTCACCATTGCCGTTCGCGCGTGTCGGTTCTGGCACACCTCGCGCATTGCGTCTGGTCGCATCCTGGCCCCTAATCGAGCGCATGGACAAAGACTCCGCCATTGTCGAAGTAGGGGGCGCCTCACTCAGTCTGAAGGGTTGCTACATATTTCTTGGTATCGCAACGAGGTCGGTAGGCAAGGCGGCAAGGGTATCTTTGAAGCGAGCCAGGAGGCGGGCCAGCCGCTGGAAAGTTACGGTCGGCCTTCCAATAGTTGACGCGGTCGCGTGTGGTTGGTCGCCGTTTATCGATTTTTTGTAAGCCTTCTTCCCGTGATCTGTGCTTCCTGCGGTTGGATATGATTCGGGTCGGCAATGCCCTTGCGCGCGCACTCATGCGTGCAAACGCGTTCGACCAACAGTTTGGTCAAATGAACCTGCCGCTATTCCGAAAAGAAGTCTTGCAGGCGCGCCGCACCAGCTGGCTCGGTGGAATCTCGCTCGTGCAGCCGTTGCGGACGTGGTTGTTCGTGACCGTGGCTGGAATCGCCGCGATATCCGTAGTGATCTTTCTGTGCGAGGGTACCTATACGCATCGATCCAGCGTGTCTGGTCAACTGGTCCCGACCAGGGGGCTCGCTACTGTGATGGCTCCCGCTACGGGCGTTCTCACCCGGCTCGACGTCACCGAAGGGCAGCGCGTTGCTGCGGGAAAGATACTGGGCGTCGTGACGGTACCGCGAGCCACGCTCGCCAGCGGTGATACCGGTGCCGCCTTACAACGGCAACTGCGCCAACGCGGCGAAGGTCTGAAATCCGCTGAACAGGCGCAATTGCAACAACTGGAAGCACAGGAGCAGGGTCTGCGAGCGCAATTGACCAACCTTCGCCAGGAACTGGTCCAGATTGACGGCGAGGTGGCGATACGCCGGAGCCAGATCGCCCTAGCCAATGAAGTGCTACAGCGCTGGCGCCAGTTACAGGACGACAAGTACGTCAGCGTGCTGCAAATCAAACAACAGGAGTCCAGTACCCTGGAATATAACAGCCAGATGCAGGCTCTTGAGCGGCAGTCCACTGAGATGCGGCGCGCCTCCGCGCAGATCGAACAGCAATTACGCATGCTACCTGGTCAGCGCGGTAGCGTGCAGGCCGACTATCGGCGCGACAGCGCAGCTGTGGAGCAGGAACAGGTGCAGACGCAGGCGAGTGCCGCGTTGGTCGTGACCGCGCCGGTCGCTGGCTTGATTGCTACGCAGGTGGTCAAGCCGGGGCAGGCGATCCAGGCGGGGCAGCCGTTGCTGAGCCTCCTCCAAGGGGAGGGTAGGCTGGAAGCGGTGTTATTGGTGCCCAGTCGCGCAGTCGGCTTCGTAGCGTCGGGCGACCGTGTTCTGTTGCGCTATCAAGCCTATCCATATCAGAAGTTCGGTCATCAGCATGGCGTGGTGACCGAGATCAGTCGCAGCGCGCTGATCCCAGGAGAATTGGCTGCTTTGACGGGTAGCGCAAAAGAGTCCGAGCCGTATTACCGAGTTACCGTGGCCTTGGCTCACCAGGAGATATCGACTGACGGAAAGCTCGATCCGCTAAAGCCTGGGATGCTGCTGGACGCGGACATATTCGGCGAGAAGCGTAATTTGATCGAATGGATTTTTGAGCCCATCTGGGGCCTCAGAAAGCGAATTTTTAATTGAGCTGCATATTTTGGTTTGCATAGGCGCTTGTAGGCGCTAGCGCGGAATGACATTGGGAATTACCCAATCCTGTGGCGCAGAGGGTCTGTGCCGATCTTGCCAGGAGTCTTGGAATGGAAATGCGCGAACTGACTGCGGAAGAAACGAAAGAGATTGATGGTGGCATGAGCGATTTCACTACCGGCGGCATCGCGGTGATCTCGATCGGGTTTGCTGGTGGCCCAGCGACTGCGGCTTTCGGTCTGCTTGTTGGAGGCGCGATGCTGGTGGTCGGTCACTATCAGCAGTAACCGCGGATAGCCATAGCGTGGGGTTCCGGCGCCCGTCGTCACTGGCGGGCGCCATATCGATGGAAGAAACGATGCATTGGAAATTCGATGAAAATTTTCCCCCGGCACCGGGAGATGCCTGGAGCGCGTGGCGACCACCATTTGGTCGCAAGCGGATGGGAGAATCTGCCGTGCGACGCGCCACATGGCAGTGGCATCCACTAGACCCGTTGCTAGTTTCGGTGACCGGTCCCTTCTTGCATGCGGGACTTGCCCATTGGATTGCAAATTTTTCACTCTTGATGGTCGGCTCGGGTTTTGCCTTTGCTTTTGGCAAGAACGCGGTGTTGTGGTCGGTGTTCGCCGCTGGCGTCTTCCTGCCTGGAATAGCACTGACCTTTCTGCCGCACTGGATCGGTCTGGATGCCTTTCTCGGAGTGTCGGGAGGGGTGTTTGCCCTACTAGGGATGGTCTGATCAATGC
>NZ_JAGHWR010000050.1:0-5375 GCF_017746155.1 Xanthomonas sp. D-36-1 | reverse complement strand
CGGCGATGGGGAGCGTGCGTCTGTGAACCGGGAAATTCCCGCGGAAAGCGCCAGAAATGGCGAAATTCCGAAGTTCCAAAAGCCACTCTTCGGAACGACGCCACCTTCCGCCCTGTCAGGTCTCGTTGTTCAGACCTTCCCTAACGCGGTCTCGATGTACACCGCATCCTACGATGCCAACGCGTTGCCGTCAGAGGAATATGTTTTTGGCGCCTTGAAGCACCGGCTGGCCTGGAATACCGACGGCACCCTGGCATTTTTTGCCGATGCAAACGGCGCTACGACGCTCATGTCCAACTGGAAGCGCGGTGTACCACAACGCATCCAGCACCCTGCAACCACCGATCAGCCGAGCGGCTCAGTGGAAACGGCAAGCGTTGACGACAATGGATGGATTCGCACATCCATCGACGTCAATGGAGTCGCCAGTACCTTCGACTACGACGTAATGGGGCGGATGATCCTGCAGACCTATCCCGACGGCGACACGGTGGCCTGGAATGCCACCCGGCAGCTAATGGAGCAGGTGGGGAGCGAGGAATACGGCATCGGCGCCGGACATTGGCGGCAGACCACCAGTACCGGTAACCAACGCAAGTTGACCTACTTGGATGCCCTGTGGCGACCATCGCTGGTGCTTGAATACGATGTCTCAGATCAGGCGGGAACCCAGCGCTTCCAGCGATTCGGCTACGACACCGAGGGTAGGACGGTGTTCACGTCCTACCCAGCGAATGCTAGCAGCATCGCTAGCGGAACCTGGCTCGAGTACGACGCGCTTGGGCGGCAGACATCGGTTTCGCAGGATTCCGAGCTAGGCTTGCTTGTCACCCGCATCGCCTACCTTGATGGTTTCAAGCGACAAACCAGCGACCCCAAGGGGCGGCAACAAACCGAATGGTTCCAGGCTTACGATGCCCCTAGCTACGACTGGCCAGTACGGATCGATCGGCCCGAGGGAGTCTCCACAAGCATTGTCAGGGACGCGTTCGGCAAACCCACCGAAATCGACCGCGGAGGGCCGGCGCAATGAGCCAGCAGATATCGCAGTCGCGCATGCCGCGGATGGCTCACCGGACCAGTCGCTGGCTTGGTGTGCTACTCGCCTTCGTGATCGGGCCTGTCCTGGCGCAGACCTACATCAGCATGCAGTCGCCAGGCAACAACGCCAGCTTCACGGCGCCTGCATCCATCAACGTCGTTGCCGAGGCGTTGGACATCTTGCCGATCGGTCAGGTCACGCTTTACCAGGACGGAAGGCGATCGCCTATAGTTCCGGTGCCGGGCAGATCTCCAAGGTGGTTTCCAACCTTCCTGCCGGGGACTATCAGTTCCGTGCCACCGCAGTGCGCACCGATAAGAGGACAACCCAGTCCACGCCTGTGCGTACCGTCCATGTCGTGGCCCCCGGGAATTTGCGGCCCACCGTGCAACTGCGCTCGCCGACGGGCGCGCCCTTCATCGGCCCGGCGACGGTCACCTTGACCGCCGATGCCGCTGATAGCGATGGTAGCGTAGCGAGAGTGGAATACTTCGCCAATGGCAGTTCGGTCGGTGCCTCCACGTCTGCACCGTATACGGTCACCTGGGGCAACGTCGGGCCAGGGACCTATACGATCACCGCGGTCGCCACAGACAATAATGGCAATACCGGAAACTCCCAGGCTGTCTCGGTTTCGATCACGCAATCGGTCATCCGTGGGAGTATCGACGGATTGTCGAGAGTTGGTGACGGAAGCTACAAGATCCTAGGCTGGGCATGTTCCAGTGGCTGGGCGCCGTCCATCGGCGTGCATCTGTACGCTGGGGGAGAATGGCAATCGGGCACGTTCATCGTCGCGGCGACGTCCAATCTCGCCAGCGAACCCGCCGTCGCCTCGGCGTGTCAGACGTCGGGCAGCGCCTACCGTTTCGCGATTCCGATCAGCGATACCGTGCGTGCGTCCCATCCCGAGCAGGCGATCTTCATCTATGGCTTGTCGCCCGTGGGCGGTTCGAACGATTTGCTCGGTAACTCGGGCAAGTTCCTGATCCCGCGGATGCCGCCGCCGTTGTCGGAGACACGTCGCTACGTGTACGACGCACAGCAGCGCTTGTGCAAGACCATTGAGCCGGAAACCGGCGCCACCGTTATCGGGTACGACAGCGTCGGCAATCTCAGTTGGTCGGCGACCGGATTGAACCTCCCCGACGCTGGTTCGTGCGACCGTGACGCGGCCTATTCCAGCGGGCGGCGTGTCGACCGCGGCTACGACGCGCTGGGGCGCATGACCACGCTGAAATTTCCCGATCGCAATGGTGACCAGGAACTGCATTACGCGGCTGATGGCGTCCCGCTGCAGGTCACCACCTCGAATGCTGGCGGTACGGTCTTGGTGACCAATCGTTATGCCTACAACAAGCGACGCCTGCTGACCAGCGAATCGGTCGAGCAACCGGATTACACCTGGAGTATTGGCTACGGCCACGATGCCAATGGACAATTGGCCAGCCAGACCTATCCGACCGGCCTCGGGGTCAGCTACGCTCCCAATGCGTTGGGGCAGCCAACCTCCGTGCGCGACTCGTCCGGCACGCTCTATGCCAGTGGCCTGCAATACGCCGCCAATGGTGCGTTGCGCCAGTTCACCTACGGCAATGGCGTCATCCACTCGCTGGAATTGAACGCGCGACAGATGCCGTTCCACGTCCGTGATGCCAACGTCAGCGCCTACGAGTATCGTTACGACGAAGTCGGCAACGTGACGGCCATCCTCGACCAGCAACAGGGCGACGGCTATAGCCGCAGCATGAGCTATGACGGCCTGGACCGATTGATCTCGGCGACCTCGCCGAATTTCGGTGGTGGCCAGACCTATCGGTACACCTACGATGGTCTGGACAACATCACCTCGGCCAAGCTGGCCGGGGTGCGTCAGCACAACTACTGGTACGACGCCAACCAGCGGCTGACCAATGTCCTCGACGATGCCGGAGCGACCATCGTCGGGCTGAGCTACGACGCCCAAGGCAACTTGCGCCAGAAGAATGCGCAGGCCTATACATTCGACTATGGCAACCGCTTGCGCGAGGTGCAGGGCAAGGAAACCTATCGCTACGACGCCCAGGGCCTGCGGACCAATGCACTGGATACGGCCGGAAGCCGGTTGAAGGCGCTCTACGGCAAGGCCGGACAGCTGCTGTACGAGGAACGGCGCGGGCAGGGCGCTGTCGAGTACATCTATCTGTCCGGCAGCCTGCTGGCCACCCGCAGCAACGGCGCCGTGACCTACCGGCACACCGATGCACTAGGCAGCCCGGTAGCGACCACCAACGCGGCCGGGCAGGTCGTCGAGCGCACGCAGTACGAACCCTACGGCGCGGCGATCGGCAAGACGGTCGATGGCATTGGCTATACCGGCCATGCGATGGATGGGGGGACCGGACTGATCTATATGCAGCAGCGGTTCTATGATCCGACGATTCCGCGGTTTTTGTCGGTGGACGCGATGGCTGTCGACGCGGCAAGTGCAGGCAACTTCAATCGCTATTGGTATGCGGCCAACAATCCCTACAGATTCACCGACCCGGATGGACGTTGTGAAAAGCCAACAGGCTCGAATATCTGCGCCTATTCCGGAAGTTCGGGTGGCGGCACACAGCGTGCATCAGCGGGAAGCCACCAATCGACGAACGCAGGCAATGGATTTATCTCCGCCTTCACCGACAGGAACTGGCTGACGGGTGATGGAAGTGTCACAGATTTTGGTGCCATTGCGCACGATCTCTGGTACCCGTTGCTCGATATGCCGGAAGGGGCTGGTTTCAAGCTGGCGGGCGGCGGCTTGATGGCGGTCAGGCTTGGTAGGATGGGCGAGGATGCCGTACGAGCCACATACAATATTGGTGGGAAAGGATTTTTTGTCGTAAATGGAAGGCTTCGAATAGCTGACGGCTTGAATAAAGATCTCAGGACAATCAGCGAAGTTAAGAACACGCAGTCCCTAGACTATACTAGGCAGCTAAGAGACTATGTTGATTACGCAAAGCTCAAGGGATTTGATTTTCATCTCTACGTGAGGCCCGGCGCAAAACTTTCGGCCCCACTTCGTCAAGCGGAAGCGGCAGGCGATATTGTGATAAAGGATATTCCATGAAAAAAGATAAATCCGGCTGGATGACTCTTGAGGAGCATCACGCGCAACTTAAGGCTGATGGTAAATGGGACGATTATCTTGCAATGAGGGCGGCCAAGGAGGATGCTCGTCAGAAGGCGATAAAGGAATATGCAGAACAATGTGCTCCTGTGGTTGCTGCATTAAGGCAGGCTGGTATTGATGTAAATTCAATCGGCGAGCTCGGCGAGGATGGCAAGTCTTATCCAGAGGCCGTCCCTGTGCTACTTGAACACTTGGCGTATTCTTATTCGGATGATGTGCGAGAAGGAATGCTCCGAGAATTGGCAACGCCCCATGCACGCAAATACTGGGGTCAACTTGTAGAGATCTTCGAGAACAACACCCTCAGCCTTGCGCCGGAAATCCGTTACGTGGCAGCGCTTGCCTTGAGCGGCGCAGCGGACGATACGGTGCTGGACGATGTGATCCGGTTGTTGGGCGACAAGAGTCTCGGGCTGGATCGCGCTCCGCTGTTGATCGCCTTGATCCGCTCCAAGTCGCCTAAGGCGAAGATGAAACTGCTGGAGTTGCGGGATGATCCTGATCTTGGCAAACAGATCAAGACGTTCCGACGCCTGGAAATGCACCAGAAGGCAAGCCGTGTCCCCTCACATCCCGAATAGCGCAAAGATTTGAATGTCCACCTGTGTACGGGGGCTGGGCGTTTTTGATTCGGTAGTTTCAAACTCAAACGATGCTCGGGTGAGGTGCCCTACAGCAGGGCCGATCAGCTGTTGTACGAGGAACAGTGCGGGCAAGGCACCGTCGAGTACGTCTATCTGTCCGGCAGCCTGCTGGCCACCCGCAGCAACGGTGCGGCGACCTGCCAGTACAGCGATACCCCGGGCAACCCGTTGGCAGCCCTCAACGCAGCGGGATGGTGCGATTGGTTCCAGGTGCTGTTGGAGCGCTGCTGACAGGCCGCCAGCTCGAATTCGCCCGGTTCAGGCGTATTGCATCTTGCGCGACATGCCCCCGTCGACGATGAAATCCTGCCCGGTGACGAAACCGGAGAGCTGCGGCGCGAGCAGATAGACCGCCAGCTGCGCGATGTCTTCGGGCGTGCCCACGCGCCCGGCCGGATGCTGCGCATGGTCCCGACGCGACAATTTCGGGGCCCGCCGGCGCTGCGGCGCGCGCCACGCCTCGGTGCTGATCCACCCCGGGCTGATGCTGTTGACGCGCACATGCGGCCCCTGGTAATCCCCCCACTTTTAG
>NZ_JAGHWR010000049.1:0-3524 GCF_017746155.1 Xanthomonas sp. D-36-1 | reverse complement strand
CTCACTTTTGGCTGTTTTTTTTGGGTATTCGGATTTGATGATTGATCCGTTGACGGGCGGCCAGTACGGCGCATACCCGGCGTCCCGTTGATCACAGCTCTCCTCGCTCCAGCATCTCGACCAGCCGGTCGATGTCCGTGCCGTAGTTCTTCGGAGCGACCGGACGCGGCAGGACAGCTCCAGAAGCGACGCTGGGTGCCTTCTTTGGCTTCGTCGCGTGCTCCGGAGCACGCTTCTTGTACTTGGGCCGGGACAACGTGTGCTTGTGGATGCCCTCGGTGAACAGAATCTTGGCCCGGAGCGCCTCGAAGGAGTAGCCCCGACCCAGCCGGTTCATCACCCGGATCAGGTTGTTCAGGCTCTCGGTGTAGGCATTCGTGACCGGATGCTCGAAGTAGTTGAGGATGTAGAAGCGCCAGTTGGACCACGCTCGCAGCAGGTCGGCGAAGTAGGGCCTGATCTCGGGCGTCAGCGCCCTCTCCAATGCCGCGTAGCGCTCCGCCGCCTCTTCGGGCGCCTCGGCATCGTAGATGCCATAGAACGCCTCCTTGGCGCGGTAGGCATCACCCAGCGCCGGATAGTTCTTCGTCCATCCGTCGAGGTTGAGTCGATCTTTGTCTGTCAGGTCGCGCTGGCGCTTGAGCAGCACGAAGCGGTCGTGCATCAGTCCGCGTCGCTGGTTTGGCGTCAGCGCAGCACGCAGCGCCTTGCGAGCCTTCTCCACGGCATCGTTGGCCATGCGGACCACGTGGAACTTGTCGATGACGATGGTGGCCTGCGGCATCATTGTCTCGACCGCATCGCGGTACGGCGTCCACATGTCCATCGCCACGACCTGCACCTTGTCGCGACGCTCCAGCTTGGCAAGGTACTTGAGCACCGAATCCTTGTTGCGGTTGGGCAACAGATCGACCAGCGTGTTGTTGCCGATGTTGGAGATGACGCAACGCGGCTTGATCAGGTGGATTTCGTCGATGCCCATGATCTTGGGCGTCTCAAAGCGCACTTGCGCTTCCAGTTCGTTGATGTAGTCCCGGAAGATGTTGCGGACGGTCTTCTCGTCGATGCCCGTCTCATCGGAGATCGACAGGAACGGCCGCTTGAGGCTCTGCTGGCCGATCCAGCGCGCCAGCCGCGCGGTCAGCCACCGGCCTTCGGTCACGTCCGGCAAGGTCTCGTAGAAGGTCTTGCCGCAGTTACGGCACTGGAAACGCCGGGTGTCGATGTACAGGCCAGTCCGGCGGGCGTGCATCGGAAGGTCTTTGACGTGCCGCTCTCGGCGACCGAAGCCGACCAACGTATCCGACTGACAATGGACGCAGGCCGTGACCGCCTGCGTGACCTCGGCGTAGATGTGGTAGTCGTGCTCGTCCTCATCGACCCGCATCACACGATAGGCAGGGAGGTTCAGGATGTTGGCAGGCATGGATGAACGGTCTTACAGTGCGAGAGCATCATCGCGGTTTAGACGCTCCGGCCCGGCGACCACACGCAGCACTCCCTTTTCAAGCATCTCCTGCTGACGCTCAACGAGCATGGTGAGATGGATACCGAGATCCGGCGCACCTGCGGCGCGTAGCTCTGCGGCAGCCGCAAGCGACCGTGAGTTCTCGCGGGGCAGGAAGACGGCCCGCTGATCCTGATAGGGGGCTGGCATGCGATGCCAGAGGTAGGCCGCGCCAGTGGCTTTCAGTGCGTCATGGAAGGGCACCTGAAACAACGCGACTTCCGGGACAGCGAACATCTCGTACCGTGCTGCAATCGCGTCCACGGCCGCTACGTTGAGCAGATAGACGCGGAGCGGTGCGCTCATTGGTACGTCGGCTTGCAGGCGGTTTGCGACGTACTGGGCTGCGGCGGTGTGATGACTCCCTCCCGCGTTGGAAAGAAACACGCGACCATCCCATCCGTACTGGGAAAAGTGGTCGGTATGGTGCTGGGAGTGAAGTACACGGATTTCGTCATGTGCCAACAGCTTCCGTAGCGATTCGTGGCTCACATCGGAAATCCAGTCCGGGCAGCGCTGCTGCGCGAAATCCTCCACGCTCGGGTACTCGTGCAGGTCCGACTTCGAGGAAGAGAACCCATCGATATCGCAGAGGTCGAGGGTGTACTCATTAACGACGACACTGATCCCCAGTGCCGCCAGCTCTGGAATGCGCATGGTCTGAGAGACGTACCCATCCCTGCGTTGCGTCCAGCCTTGCAAAGTAGCGGCCGGAAGCCGGGGCCAGTCCAGCGCGCTATGCGAAGCCCAGTCGTTCCATCTGACGACACGACCCTCGGCAGCGGAGCGCTCTGGTTCTGGCAGGTCGCCCCTACTGTGTAGACCTTTGGAGAGCAGCTCCCGCAGTGCCAATGGCTCGCCCGTGACATCGGTTATCAGGGCATTCAGGGCGGCACGTATCGGCTTCCACATGCCGTTTATGGCTCCATTCCATTGTCATCCGAAGGTTCATCGGTGCTTAGAACTGATCGGGCAGGCTTGGAAGCGCGGTATTCCGACAAGCGTCGCACCTCCAGCTGCGGCTTCTGTGCCTCGTTGAGTGCCTTGATCTTCTGCGCGTCCGGATGGCACTCAACGAGGAAGGCCATCATCTGGCTCGCGTCCTTCGTCAGGTAGAAATCGACCATCAGGTGATTGAATTCCTGCGCCTTCGCCGCTGGAACGCTGATAGCGTCGATGCCAGCGGACATG
This sequence comes from Xanthomonas sp. D-36-1, assembly GCF_017746155.1. Taxonomy (NCBI): domain Bacteria; kingdom Pseudomonadati; phylum Pseudomonadota; class Gammaproteobacteria; order Lysobacterales; family Lysobacteraceae; genus Xanthomonas; species Xanthomonas sp. D-36-1. Next base: position 826 of record NZ_JAGHWR010000049.1, on the reverse strand, counting down.
AGCACACCATTCATCATGAAGCGTGATGTGCGCTTGTTCCCGTCGAAGAAGAACTGCTGCAACGCGCCGAACAGGAAGAACGCCGAAGCGCGCTCGAACGGCTGTGCAACCTCACCCGAGAGGGCGCGAATCCCGTTCTCGAACGTCCTGTTCAGTTCTGGGGCTCCCTTCACCGTGGGCAGTGGACTGTAGCGCCGTCCTTCGCCAAGGCTCACGTCCGGGCTGAAATCGACCTCATCGCCTTCCCCTCGGAAATGGCCCCATTCAAGCGCCTCGTTCTTTGCCACCAGCGCGTGCAAGTCGCAGAACGTGGTCTTGTCCAGCGCGAACGCATCGGCCTTGACCAAGGCAAGCAGCTTTTTGGAGCTTTCGGCCAGATTGAGTATCTGCTCCTGATCGGAAACCCTGCGACCACCCACCGTCACCCCGTCCAGTAGGGTCTTGACCTCGGGAAAGGTGAAGGGGTTGCCTTCTAGCACGCCCGCATCCCAGACGAACTCGGGGAGCATCTTGTGAAAGCGGAAGCAGGCACGCTCCACGGAGTGCGTCGGCACTTGCGCCGGCACAGCGGAGCGATCCCAGCGGAACCCAAGGTGGTCGAAGAGACCCATGAGGCACCATCAATCAAAGAATCCGAATTCAAGGTACATCTACATAACCGAGGCGTCAATCACCGAATCCGAATACCCTTTTTTTTTACACGAATCCCTGCCGACCCTCAACAAGGTGGAGGCCTACAACGGCTTCGCGAAGTACTTCTTCTTCGGCGGGGAAGGGGTAATCCCCCCGCCCATTAGCAGACGCCAGAAGTGGAATTTTCTCGTCC
>NZ_JAGHWR010000048.1:0-15255 GCF_017746155.1 Xanthomonas sp. D-36-1 | reverse complement strand
TCAGCTGCATGGATGAATCCTCTACATAAGGCGATAGTGTCGCGCATCTGCGGTGAGTTGATCAGACCTTCCTTAACTATGTGACGCCAAGATTGTGCCGAAAAGAAAAGTCCTGCAAGCTGCGACTGACGAATTCCCTGAAGTCTAAAGGTTGAGACACAAAACTAGTTGGATATTTGCTTTTGCGATCGGCCTTACGATCACGGTGGTGGCGATTGGCCTAACTACATGCCTGGTGAGATGCGGGGGCCGCACATTACGTAGGCACTGGCGCCTGGCCTGGTGCTTCGCTTGCTTGTGTTGATGCCGCTATGACGCAGGCGCCCTGTGGTGGCATTACCAGCGGCTAGCCGGTGATGCGTGGGCGCACAGAGCTGCGCTGCTGCGTCGCTTTTAATCGGTAGGACTTCACCGCAACGTTGCGCGGCCGTGTGCATGGATACCGGCTCGTGCATCAGCTCAGTCCGCATGGCACGCGTGTACGAGAGTCAGCAAGCGCAGATACGCTATGACGCTATTTCGATTGGAGACCCTTGTAATGCATGCCTTGATTGTTGTTGCGCACCCGGAATCATGCTCACACACGCACGCAGTGGCTGCGCGGATGCGCGATGCCGTGTTGACATCCGATGCCGCGCATACGGTTGAGGTCGCCGACCTGGCGCAGGAAGGTTTCGACCCGCGCTTCAACCAGGCCGACATTGCGCTGTTTCAGCAGCAAGCTGCACCGCCGCAGGATGTGGCAGCCGAACACGCGCGGCTAGACCGCGCCGATGCGCTAGTGCTGGTGTTCCCGATTTACTGGTGGTCGTTTCCGGCGCTACTCAAAGGCTGGATCGACCGGGTGTTTACGCTGGGCTGGGCGTTCGATGAAAGCGCCGAGGGCAAGATCGTGAAGAAGCTGCAGCACCTGGATGTGCACATGCTGGCCATTGGCGGTGCGGACGAGCGCACCTATGCGCGGCACGGCTACTTCGGTGCGATGAAAACGCAGATCAACCACGGCATCTTCGATTTTTGCGGTGCGACGGTGCGCACCTCGGAGTTGCTGACAGTGCCGGATGCGGGCTTTCCGCAATCGCACTTCGACACAGCGCGCGCGATTGGTGCGCGGTTGTTTGCAGCAAAAGCATCCGCTGGTAGCGAACCCAGCTGATTTAGGCTACAGCTGCTGCGTCATTGCGATTTGCAGGTCTGCCCAGCTGCCTGCGTTGCTGCGTTGCTGCGTTGCTGCGTGGCGATGATGCTCGCGCGTCATGACCTCGCTTGCATGATGCAGCTCTAGTCATGATGTGCAACCGTCACCGTTTGCTGGTAGCGCATGCAACCTACGCGGCCGCGCGTCCGGGGTCGTGCAGCAACCTGTCGCATCACTCAAACGGCCGTGGAGATGGACGCGGGGACTTGGCGAGGGTCTGGTACAGCACTGCCGCGCGCTCGTCTGCAGCGATGCTCTCGATTGTGCTCAAGCCTCGTTCTGCCATCGCTACCGATGCCTTGCGATCGCCGAGCAGATAGGCAAGCCGCAGATACGCTGCGCTGTCGACCAGGTTCTTTTGCGGGGTGTCGCCGAGGTAGGCCTCGGACAGCCCGTAGTAGGCGTAGATGGTTCCGGTGGCTGCGCCTTTCGCAAGATCGCCACGCCGCTCTGGAAGCGGCCGCTGAGTGCGGTCTTGCTGCCGTAGAACACGGTGGCGGCCTGGTTGCCCGCCTGCGATTCGGCCTGCAACTGCGCCAGATCCAGCTTGCTCAAGCGTGCGTGCTCGGCCGGCGATGGGTAGCCGTGGGCAATCAGCCAGTGCGCTTCTGCCTGCGAGGTGGCCAGCAGCGGGCCGCCAGCGATGCAGGCATAGGCGCCGGGCTGGCAGAGAGACGGCGTGGTGTCGGCATGGGTCGGCGCTGCGCGTGTAACCGGTGGCTGCGGCGTGTCATTCGTGGCGGCGTTGGCGGTGGGCGCGTGGGCTGTCGGCGCGACGACTGACGCTGCATGTGCAGTTGGCGTTGGCGTTGGCGTTGGCGCATCATTTGTGCAGCTACTGACTGCCATCGCAGTGAGTGCAGTCAGTGCGATGCTGGCGAATTTCATGAGGCTGCCCTGTTGGCGTACGGGCTATGCCGGGTGGCACATCGCCGCATCTGCGTTGCTCCTTGGAGCCTGCACCTTGCGTGGCGGCAATGACGCGGTCAAGACAGCTGCGCGAGATGCAACCGGGTGTGTAAGCCAGGCTGTCGACCGCGCACCGCGCAAGCAATCCACGTCGATCTGTACAACAGCGTCTACCAGCTTCGACGTCGACTGACACAGGCCAATCAGCACGCGACAACGTGCTGCGTTGAATGCGGGCGCGTACTGAAATCCTCGGGTATTGGCGAGCACTCACCACACGACTCAGTCCGGTTTTTCCCATGTGTTTACGTCCATACGCACTCAACCGGCGCGGACGCTCGCGCTGGCTCCTGCAGTGCATCAAAGCAGACGCAACAAGACGCGGAATTCGGCTGTTTTAAGCCAAAAGCAACGCGATGTTTGCGTAATCAGGTCGCTTGAGACGTTTCGCAACTCTCGTCTCACTTTTTCCGCATACCGCGACTAACATCACGTATAAATGTGATGAAAGTCTCACTTTATAACGGAAGAGGGATCTGGATATGGCCGAGAACGGGATGGGGCTGCAGACGCAGCCGATGGGCGCGCATGGGGCCGCAGGGCAGCCATGGGCCGCGTTGCTGCCAGCATTGGCCGTGGGCACTGCCCGCCCGGCCGCATTACCGCGCACCGCGGCAGATGCGGCCAACCTCAAGCGCCTGCTGCGCAAGGGCGCGCGCAGCCTGGTGCGTACGCTGCCCTGGCGGCACCAGGACCGGCTGTACTTCCTGCATACGTTTGGGCGCCTGCCGGATCTGTACGCGCCGAAATGCTTCAACGAGAAGATCCTCTACCGCAAGTGTGTGCACGGTGATTACCTGCAATATCAGCGGTTGGCCGACAAGTTTGCGGTGCGGCCGTATGTGGCGGCCAAGATCGGCGAGGCGCATCTGATCCCGCTATTGCTGGACACCACCGATCCGCAGGACTTGCTGCGCTTGCCGCAGTGGAAGCAGACGGTGATCAAGGCCAACCACGGCGCGGCCATGGTGGAAGTTGTGCGCGAAGAGCCGGATGCGCAGCAGAAACGCCGCATCATCGCGCGTTGCGGCCAATGGATGCGCACGGATTTTTCCGCCATGGTGCGCGAGATCCATTACCGCGATATTCCGCCACGCATTCTGGTGGAAAAATACATCGGCGATGCACAGCAAGTGCCGGTGGACTACAAGTTCCACATGTTTCGCCAGGCCGACGGCACCTTCAAGTACGTCCTGCAGGTGATTTACGGCCGCTTCGACACGCCGAAATTGTCGATGACGTTTTTCGTCGGCAACTTGCACGATGCCTTTCACCGCATCCGCGACGACGGTCGCGCGCCGCCGTGTGCGCCGGAACTTCTCGAGCAGGCACTGGAACTGAGCAAGGTGCTGGCCAGCGATTTCGACTATGTGCGGGTGGATTGGTATATCCAGCACGGGCAGGTGTATTTCGGCGAACTCACCTTTACCCCGGGCGCCGGGTTGGTAACTGGATTGGACCGTGGGCTGGACCGGATGATGGGCGATATGTGGGTGCAGCGGCGCGCGCCTGAAGAACCGTGTCTGCCGATGCAAGGGTTTGGTGTGGGTGTGCGCGTGCCACAGCGGTGAGGCGTCAACGCAGGTGCAGTGCCCATGCGATGCCGATGCGGCACACCGCCGCATCGTCCGGTGCCTGCAGCGCTCCGGCACGCGGTGCATGGCGGCCGATGATGGCAGGCAGCGATGCGCGGATGGTGCAGGTTGCCGCCGCGCGCCGTGTTGCCGATGCCAATCACCTGCTTGCTGCCACGCCGGTTGCGCACTACAAAGCCCGCCGATGCGATTAGCCGACTGGCTGCGCCACGCCCGCCTGTTTGGCAAATTCGCCAGCGGCCCAGTCCAGAAACACGCGCACCCGTGGCGACAGCTGGCGGGCGCGGGAATACAGCAGCGACACCGGGTTGGAGGGCGGCGGGGTGTCGCGCAGGATTTCCACCAGCGTGCCTTGCTGCAGGTCGTGCGCCACATGGAAGCGCGGCACCTGCGCGATGCCCAGGCCAAGCCGGATGCCGGCCAGATAGCTCTCGGTACCGGTGACGCTGAGCGGGCTGGGCAATGCGAAGGTACGCAACCCCTGCGCGGTCTGGAACTCCAGCGGCGTGACCACGCCGGTGGTGATCGAACGCAAGCCGACCATGCGATGTTGGTCCAGCGCTTCCAGCTGCGCAGGCAGGCCGAAACGTCGCAGGTATTGCGGCGTGGCGCAGGTGAGGCGTTCGAGCATGGCCACGCGGCGTGCGACCAGTTCGCTGTCGCGCAGCGGGCCATAGCGCAGCACGCAGTCGATGCCTTCTTCCACCAGATCCACCCAGCGGTCGCTCTCGCTCATCACCAGCTGGATCTGCGGGTAGTGCGCAAAGAACGCCGGCAACCCGGGCAGCAGGAAGTGCCGCGCCAGCGTGCCCTGCACTTCCACCCGCAACAGCCCCTTGGGTGCCACGCCGCGGAAGCCGCCTTCGGCATCGTCCACGTCGTCGAGGATGCGCATGCAGCGTTGATGGAAGAGCTCGCCATCGAGCGTGGGCCGCACCACGCGCGTGGTGCGCTGTAGCAGGCGCACGCCCAGGCGCGCTTCCATCTCGGCGATGACCTTGGTGGCGGTAGAGCGCGGAATTTGCATGTCGTTGGCCGCTGCGGTGAAGCTGCGCCGCTCCACGATCCGCACGAACAACCGCATGGCATCGAATCGATCCATGGCACTCCCTGCCTACTGTTCGGGCGCTGGAAACAATGCTGTGCAGTTTAGTGTGATGATCGCCGTGTCATTGCATTGGATAGTTTCCGCAACGCCGCAGCCCGCGGCATGACGGAAGAACGTGCATGACTCAGCAGCATAAAGTTGCATTGGTGACCGGAGCCTCGCGTGGTATTGGCGCTGCCATCGCGCAGCGATTGGCCGGCGATGGCTTTGCCGTGGTGCTCAATTACGCCGGCCATGCGGATGAGGCCGATCGACTGGTGCGCAGCATCGAAGCGGACGGTGGCCGCGCGGTCAGCGTGCAGGCCGATGTCAGCGACCCGGCCGCCGTCGAGCGCCTGTTTGCCGCGGCCGAGACTGCGTTCGGCGGCGTGGATGTGCTGGTCAACAACGCCGGCATCATGCAGCTGGCCACGCTAGCCGACAGCGACGATGCCTTGTTCGACAAACACATCGCGATCAATCTGAAAGGCACCTTCAACACGCTGCGCCAGGCCGCACGACGGCTGCGCGAGGGGGGCCGCATCGTCAACCTGTCCACCAGCGTGGTCGGCCTGAAGCTGGAAACCTACGGGGTGTATGCGGCCACCAAGGCGGCAGTGGAAACGCTGACGGCGATCGTGTCCAAGGAATTGCGCGGGCGTGCCATCACCGTCAACGCGGTGGCGCCTGGCCCGACCGGCACGGCGCTGTTCCTGGACGGCAAGTCGCCGGAGTTGATCGAACGCTTGTCCAAGGCCAACCCGCTGGAACGTCTTGGCTGCCCGGAAGACATCGCGGCGGCGGTGGCGTTCCTGGTCGGCCCCGATGGCGGCTGGATCAATGGCCAGGTCCTGCGCGCCAACGGCGGCATGGTCTGACCCGCTGCGGCGCGCGGCAGTGCGCACGCTGCTGGTTTTCCCCTCGAGGAGCAATGACATGAGCAAACGCATTCTGGTGACTGGCGCGTCCAGCGGCTTTGGCCGATTGGCCGCGCAAGCGCTGGCCGCCGCCGGGCACACCGTCTACGCCTCCATGCGCGATACCGCCGGCCGCAATGCCGGCGTGGCGCAGGAGATGGCCGAGTTGGCGGGCAAGCAGCAGCTGGCCTTGCACGCGCTAGAGCTGGACGTGCAATCGCAGGCCTCGGCCGACGCGGCGGTGGCATCCATCGTGGCGCAGGCCGGTGGGCTGGACGTGGTGGTGCACAACGCCGGGCACATGGTGTTCGGCCCGGCCGAAGCGTTCACCGCCGAACAGCTGGCGCAGGTCTACGACATCAACGTGCTGGGCACGCAGCGGGTCAACCGCGCGGCATTGCCGCAATTGCGGGCACAGCAGCAGGGCCTGTTGGTGTGGGTGTCCAGCAGCAGCTCGGCAGGCGGCACACCGCCGTATCTGGGCCCCTATTTCGCGGCCAAGGCGGCGATGGATGCGCTGGCGGTGCAGTACGCACGCGAGTTGGCGCGCTGGGGCATCGAAACCTCGATCATCGTGCCCGGCGCCTTCACCAAGGGCACCAACCACTTCGCCCATGCCGGTACGCCGGACGATGCCGCGCGCGCCGCTGCGTACGAGGCCGGCCCGTATGCAGGCTTTGGCGAGCAGGTGCAGCAGGCGTTTGCGCGCCTGGTGCCCGAAGACGCCGACGTGGCCGAGGTGGCGCAGGCGATCGTGCAGGTGGTGGACACACCGTTCGGCAAGCGGCCGTTCCGGGTGCATATCGACCCGGCGGGCGATGGCGCCGACGTGGGCTTTGCGGTCCTCGATCGCCTGCGTGCAGAGATGCTGCACCGTGTGGGATTGGACGACCTGTTGGCACCGCGCGTGGTGGAATGATGGGATGCGGCAGGCGCTTGGAGTGCCTGCCGGCCGTAGAGCGGCTAACAGACGGTGGCGAGCAGTCGTCAGCTGGATGGGGACGGCGCACTCACAACCGGAGTGTCGGCGTGGTGCATGCTGCACCGAGCACCGGCCGCGCCTGCCTGGCGGCTGTGCCGTGGTTTTGTTGGCCGCTCTCAGCGTGAAAGACGGTTCCCGCGAAGCGCGCGCTCCGACCGCATTACGTGCGCCACCACGATGCGCTGCCCATCCACGCGGTAGAACACGCGGCAAGGTGGTTCGACAATCTGGCGATAGCGCGAGCGCTTGAGTTCCTGTGGCCGGCTTCCGCTGTCCGGGTGTTCAATCAATTGCTCAACGTGCGCGAACACCCGTTTCACCAGCGCCGCTGCAGCGGGTGCGTTATCGATTGCGATGTAGTCGGCGATTGCGTCCAGATCAGCCAATGCCGGCACCGACCAGATTATTTCAGCCATCGCGCCATGCGTTGCTGTGCCTGTTCATGGCTCAGCGTACGGCCGTCCGCGACTGCCATTTCTCCCCGGGCGATTCCTTCGAGGAGCGCAATGCGCTGCTGCATGCGCTCATAGCTGGCAACATCCACCAGATAAGCACTGGGTAAACCGTGCTGTGTGATCAGGATTGGCTCCTTGTCGCGCTCTGCAGCTGCAAGGAGTTCGGTCGCCTGACGCTTGAGCGTGGTGACAAGTTCGGTGCGCATGCAGTGACATTAAAGTATCACTTCGGGCCAGGCAAGCGGCCGGCCCGAGGACGCCACACTGCGTGGTCACCCCTCCGCCAACGGCCGCAGGCACAGCCAGATGGCGCACCAGTGCGACAGTGCGCCGCCCAGCACATGGGCGTGCCAGATGGCGCGGTTGTAGACCATGGATTTGCGCACGTAGAACGCCACGCCCACGGTGTAGAAGGCGCCGCCGGCAACGATGAGCCATAGCACCGCGCTGTCCAGCCCGGCGATCATCTGGTTGATCACCACGATGCCGGCCCAGCCCAGCAGCAGATAGATCGCCACCCAGAAGCCCTTGGCGATGCCGGGCAGGCATAGCTTGGCGAACACGCCGAACAAGGCCACGCACCAGACGCTGAGGATCATCACCCAGCGCCAGGTGCCGTCCAGTGCCACCAGGAAGAACGGCGTGTAGGAGCCGGCGATCATGACGAAGATGCCGGCGTGATCGAACTTGCGCAGCATCGGTTGGCGCTGCGGCGGGGCGAAGTTGTAGGCCGCCGAACAGGCGAACATCACCAGCAGCCCCAGCGCATAGATGCAGGTGGCCAGCAGCATGGTCTGGTTGGCGTGCGCGCGCACCACCATCCAGGCGCCGCCGACGATGGCCAGCAACAGGCCGGCGGCATGTACCGCGATATCGGCGCGACGGGCAGAAACGGACTTGTAATGCGGAGCAGTGACGTTGGCAGGCACGGGCACGGCGTTTCTTCGGTGTGGGGGATCCCCATAGCGTGCAAGGCAGCCGTGACGTTGTGGGGGCGACAGGATACCCGGCTTGCTGAATCCGCTCAGTGAGGCAGGCTGGGCGCCGGCGCGCCGGTCTCATACCCTGAGACATCCTTTTCGTTTGATCTCCCGCTTTGGGAGCCTTTGCCGTATGCCTCCGTTTGCCCTCGCTCCCCGCACCGAAACCGCCGAACGCGCGCTGGCCACCACCGATGGCCGGCCCAGCCGCGATGGCGCACTGCTTACGCAGCGCCTGGAACGGCGCTACCACGACCGCATCACCGGCAGCTTCACCATCCCCGGGCGCGCGGGCCGCTATGCGCCGATTCCCGACGATGTGCCCGGGGCGCTGGCCGACGCCTTGCGCGCGCGCGGCATCAGCCAGCTCTACAGCCACCAGGCCGATGCCTGGGCGGCGACACAGCGCGGCGAGCATGTGGCGATCGTGACGCCCACCGCCTCGGGCAAATCGCTGTGCTACACGCTGCCGGTGGTGAGCGCGGCGATGACCAGCGGCGCCAAGGCCTTGTACCTGTTCCCGACCAAGGCGCTGGCGCAGGACCAGGTGGCCGAGCTGCTGGAGTTGAACCGCGCCGGCGAGCTGGGCGTGAAAGCCTTCACCTTCGATGGCGACACGCCCGGCGATGCGCGCCAGGCGATTCGGCTGCATGGCGACATCGTGGTGAGCAACCCGGACATGCTGCATCAGGCGATCCTGCCGCATCACACCAAGTGGGCGCAGTTCTTCGAAAACCTGCGCTATGTGGTGATCGACGAGATCCACACCTACCGCGGCGTGTTCGGCAGCCACGTCACCAACGTGCTGCGCCGGCTCAAGCGCATCTGCGCGTTCTATGGCGCCACGCCTCAATTCATCCTGTGCTCGGCCACCATCGGCAACCCGCATGCGCACGCGCAGGCCTTGATCGAAGAGCAGGTGCATGCCATCACCGAATCCGGCGCGCCCACCGGCGACAAGCATGTGCTGTTGTGGAACCCGCCGGTGGTCAATGCGGATCTGGGCCTGCGTGCCTCGGCGCGTTCGCAGAGCAACCGCATCGCGCGTATCGCCATCAAGAGCGGCCTGAAGACGCTGGTGTTCGCGCAGACGCGGCTGATGGTGGAAGTGCTGACCAAGTATCTGAAGGACATCTTCGACCACGACCCGCGCAAGCCGGCACGCATTCGCGCCTACCGCGGCGGCTATCTGCCCACCGAGCGCCGCGAGGTAGAGCGTGCGATGCGTGCGGGCACGATCGACGGCATCATTTCCACCTCAGCGCTGGAACTGGGCGTGGATATCGGTGCGCTGGACGTGGTGATCCTCAACGGTTATCCCGGCAGCGTGGCCGCGACGTGGCAGCGCTTCGGCCGCGCCGGGCGTCGCCAGCAACCGGCGCTCGGCGTACTGGTGGCAAGTTCACAACCGCTGGACCAGTACGTGGTGCGGCATCCGGATTTCTTCGCCGATGCCTCGCCCGAACATGCGCGTACCGCGCCGGATCAGCCGCTGATCCTGTTCGATCACATCCGTTGCGCGGCATTCGAGCTGCCGTTCATCGCCGACGAGCCATTCGGCCCGATCGACCCGCTGGTCTTTTTGGAAGCGCTGGCCGAAAGCGAGGTGATCCACCAGGAAGGCGATCGCTGGGAATGGATCGCCGACAGCTACCCGGCCAATGCGGTGAGCCTGCGCTCGGTGGCCGATGGCAACTTCGTGGTGGTGGACAAGAGCGACGGCAAGCAGCAGATCATCGCCGAGGTGGATTATTCGGCCGCTGCGCTCACCTTGTACGAAGGCGCCATCCACATGGTGCAGAGCACGCCGTACCAGGTGGAGCGACTGGACTGGGAAGGCCGCAAGGCGTATGTGACGCGCACGCATGTGGACTACTACACCGATAGCATCGACTACACCAAGCTCAAGGTGCTGGACCGCTTCGACGGCGGCGTGGCCGGCCGTGGCAACTCGCACCATGGCGAAGTGCATGTGGTGCGGCGCGTGTCCGGCTACAAGAAGATCCGCTACTACACGCATGAAAACATCGGTTACGGGCCGGTGAACCTGCCCGACCAGGAATTGCACACCACCGCGGTGTGGTGGCAGTTGCCGCAGGCGACCTTGGGCAAGGCCTTTGCGTCCAAGCAGGATGCGCTGGATGGCTTCCTCGGTGCTGCCTACGCGCTGCACGTGGTCGCCACGGTGGCGGTGATGGCCGATGCGCGCGATCTGCAAAAGGCCGTGGGCAATGGCGACGGCGCCTGGTTTGCGGTGGCCGACCAGACCGGGCGTGGGCAACTGCGCGGCGCGGAAGAAGGCGATGCGGCCACGGTGGAATTGCAGCAGGCGTTCGTACCCACGGTCTATCTGTACGACAACTTCCCTGGCGGGGTGGGCTTGAGCGAGCCGCTGTGGCTGCGCCAGGCCGAGCTGCTGCAGCGCGCGGACGAGTTGGTGCGGCGGTGCGATTGCAGCGCCGGTTGCCCGGCCTGCGTGGGCCCGGTGCTGGCCGCGCACGAAGCCGCCAAGGGCGAATCGCCCAAGTCGCTGGCACTGACGGTGCTGGCGTTGTTGTTCGATGCCGATGCGCCGTTGCGGCATGCCGCGCAGGTGGACGAGGACCTGGCGCTGGACGTGCTTGCATGAGTGTGAGTGCGGACCGGCTGCGCTTGCTGCGGCGTCAGGCCGGGCAGGCGGATGTGCGTGCGCCGGTGGTGGCTGATGACGGCGATGCGCTACACGATGCGGCGGCGGTGGATGCGAAGGCCGTGGATGCTGCGCCTGTCGGTGAGGTTGCGCCGCCGGCTGCCGGCACGGACACGCAGGGCACGATGCCTGCGCCTGGGCATGCACCGGGTGTCAGCGCCGAACGTCTGCGCCTGCTGCGCCGTCAGGTTGGCGGGCTGACGCCTGCCGCGCGCAAGGCCGATGCGGTCATGCCGACACGCGCACAGCGGGCCGCGGTCCCCAGCGCCGCGTTACCTGCTGCGCGCCCGCCGCTGCGAGAGAACGCGGCTGCACGTCATGGCGCCGTGGCCGGCCACCCCAACGAGGCATGCGCCGCATCAACACGCACGCCCCGCGCCTTGCAGTCGCCCATACCTGCACCGCCTGCGCGCGACGCATCGGTATTTGCGTGGGTGGAGCACGACGTGCGCCACAAGCCGGCGCTGCCGTCGACTGTCGATGTCGATGTCGATGTCGATGTCGATGTCGATGCAATCATCGCTGTGGATACGGATAGCGCAAGCCAGTGGCCGACAGGGCGCGGCCCAACGACGGCATCGCCCGCCTCGACGTCGCCGGTACATCCGGTACAACGCCGCACCGATATCGCCGGCCTGCGCAAGATGATCGGCCTGCGCGAGCGCGCGGTCTCGGCGCACGCACCGGTCCGCGCGCCATCCACCGACCGATCTCTGCCCGGCAACGAGATCGCGCCCGGCCTGCATCTGATCCAGGCGTTCCTGCCGCAGGCGATTCCCACCGAGGCGCTCTCGCTGGCTTTCGCCAAACGCGACGATGCCGTCGACCCGATGGACCTGCTGTTCTTCGATACCGAAACCACCGGGCTGGCCGGCGGTACCGGCACCCGTGCCTTCATGATCGGCGTGGCTGATTGGGTTGTCGATGCCGTGCAAGGCAGCGGCCTGCGCGTGCGTCAATTGATGATGTCCACGATGGCGGCCGAAAGCGCGATGCTGGATCTGTTCCGCACCTGGCTGACACCGCGCACCGTGCTGTCCAGCTACAACGGTCGCTGCTACGACGCCCCGCTGCTGAAGACGCGCTACCGCCTGGCACGTCGCGGCGACCCGCTTTCTGCACTGGACCATGTGGACCTGCTGTTCCCCACCCGCCGGCGCTATCGCGGCACCTGGGAGAACTGCAAGCTCGCCACCATCGAACGGCAACTGCTGCGCGTGGTACGCGAAGACGACCTGCCCGGCTCCGAGGCCCCGGCGGCCTGGTTGAGTTACCTGCGTGGCGGCAGCGCGCGCAACCTGCGCCGCGTGGCCGAGCACAACCATCAGGATGTGGTGACGCTGTCGCTACTGATGCAACGGTTGGTGGCGGTGGACGCGCAGGAGCGCAATGCGCTGACGTTGGCGTGCACGCCTTGATGGGGTCATGCGGTTGCGGTGAGTCGGTGGTGCGGGGCAGAACGTCGGCTTGACTGACCCCACTACAGGGCGCTCGGCGCACGTTGTGCAATCCACGACCACCCGTCCGGTCATTCATTGCGGCGTGACGCGCATATGGCGCGTCTGCCATGGATGAATGCTTGCGATGGAAAGCATCCAATGCAGTGGTGGCGCACTGCAGGCGGCTGCGGGGTTACTCCGAAGAGATCACGCACTTGCCTCCACCGATGCATCGATGGGAGGCAAGTGCGGATGCAGATGCATGTAACGCGACATCGCACGCAGCGGCACGTGGATGCAGTGCCCTGCAGCGCGCCTGCTCAGGCGCCCCATCGCTCGGGCGCTGGCTTGCCGGTGCAGGTGCATGAGCTCTCGCAAGTCCTGACGTTGCCCGACCGTGGCTTGGGGCGCCTGCATGCCGCCCCAAGCGCTCGACCTGCCAATCGGGGCGGTGAGGTTAGAAGGCTCAATCCGTCTCGGTCTGCCTGGCCTGCTCATTGAGGTAGTGAGTCACAGGAGCGCCACGGTATTTGTCGGTCAGCACGCCAAGCGCTTTGGCGCGCTTGTCCAACGCACGCGCTGCCGCAGGGTCATTCACCATGTCTGCAGTGTGATCGTGTTGTTTGCCTTCGCGAACCGCGGCGATGTGGTTCGGGTCGGCGGGGATGGAACTGGCCTGGAATTGCCGGGTTCGCTGCTGCACGATCTCGGCGTCCCGGTTGATATCGATGGGCGTTTCCGGCGGCACGTCGAGTTCGTTGCCGGTATGGCCCCGGGCCAGCGTGCGGTTTTCCAGGATGGCGAGCAATTCCGCCTCGGGCTGATCGGTCAACAGGCTTTCGCCATCATCGCGAAACGCACCGGCCGTGGTGCGCTTGACGCCGAAGCCCTCGTCGGTGAGCTTTTGAAGCTCACCGAAGTTGCGGTAAACATAGTAGTCCTTGTCGTGATTGGCGCGCGGTACGGAAAAGTCCTCATACCGGTAGCTCACCGAATACGCGGCCTTTGCGTAGGCCGAGTCAGGCTGGCGCATCCGCGCCCGAGCCGCTTCCATGGCCTTGCCGGCATCGCTGTCGTCGGTGGCCACCGCCTCCACGATCACCGGGCGCATCTTGGTCCAGCTGTCCAGCCACTGCATTGCGGTGTCTGCGAGTCCTTCGGCGCCCTGCTCATTGCTGTGAAAGAAGCCACGCAAGCGCTCATCGTTCAACATGCCCTGGCTCAAGACCGGCACCACGTTGATCTTGGCCAGCAAGCGATCCAGCGCGGCGCGGCGCGGCGCGTCCTGCGAGTGCAACGGGTTGATCTGGTAGTGCTTGTACAAATTGGACAGGAATTGGTCAAAGCCGCCCGTGTAGTACTTGGCATAGACCTTGATCGCCGCAGCCTTGCGCAAGTCCGGCCGGCGCATCAGCAGCATCGCCACCGCTTCGCCGGTATTTTCCTTGCAATCCAGCGCTACCGACATCGGTTCGGGCTTTTTGAGCACGTGCTCCAGCATCTGCTCCACGCCGGCGATGGTCTGGTCGGTCTTGACGTAGTTACCGTCAGACGGGTTGCGAATCACCAGCGGCATTTCGCGCAGCTCGGCGAACGGAAGCTGCGACACCAATCGGTTCTGCGGGTCGCCTGCCATTCGGCCAACACTGAAATCGTGCATCAACACCGGCACGCCATCGGCACTGACTTCGACGTCCAGCTCCAGATTGCGGTAGCCCTGCTCGTAGGCATGATCGATGGATGCCAGCGAGTTTTCCGGGATGCCGGCGTGGTTATCGAACAGCCCGCGATGCACCATGACGTCCTTTCCGAACGCACGCGTGCTGGGTGCTTCGAAGTAGTGGTCGTGCACGAGCGATTTTCGATGATTGCGCAACAGCGCTTGCTTGCCTTCCAGCAGACGATGGTCGTTGGCCTTGAAGAACCCGGCGCCACCGTCGCGGGCCGGCACCTCGTGGCCGTGGTAGCGCGCGGCTTGCTGCAACTTGCGCCGCCCCGGCGCGCGTGCGGCAGGCTGCAGCCAGTTCGGCGTCGCCAGCCCGTGGCCGGAAAGATTCAACTGCTTGCCAAGTGCGGCAAGCGCCGCGTCGCTGAAACTGTCGCCAGGCGCAAACGCGCGCTGCAGATTGAAGATGATGCGACCCTGCTGCGCGTCGATCAGCACCGGGTCTGCCGCCGCACGTGCGCGTGCGGGCATTCCGCGCGACATGGCACTGAAGGCGGCGGTATCCAGATACACCGGTTCCAGTGTCCCGGCGGCAAAGCGTGCCGCAATGCTGTCGGGTTTGAGCGCCGTGCCGGCCTGCGCAAGATGCGTGGCAAGCTTGGTTTGCAGTGTCTGCACGGTGATCTGGCGCGCCTGCACTTCGGCCAGGCGCTGCTCGGAGAATTCGCTGTCGAGCGCCACCAGGGCCGGCTTGCCGGTCATCGCGCTGTCGTTCAGTGGCACCAGCGGGGGCACGCTGCCGGCGCGGCGACGCGGCCGTTCTCGCAGTGGCGGGGTGTCGCCCGGCATGTGCGGCACCTGCGTCGGGCTGATCGCACTGGTGTGCGCTGGTAATGCCGCCGCAGCAGTGTGCGCGACAGAAGGTTGCAGAGGACCGATACGCATGATGACCTCGAAAACGCGGCGGGCGGCCAGTAAAGCGCGTGGCATATGACAATTCGCAAATTAGGCGAAAAGTACCGCCGGGATGCGAAACGATGCCTGCGTTGCGCGCGTTGTGCGGGCGCGCAGCGCATGCCTTGTTTGGCAGCGGTGCACAGCGCTTGGCGCGCATATCGCCGCGCATGACGCGCGCTAGGGAAGGTCTGAACAACGAGACCTGACAGGGCGGAAGGTGGCGTCGTTCCGAAGAGTGGCTTTTGGAACTTCGGAATTTCGCCATTTCTGGCGCTTTCCGCGGGAATTTCCCGGTTCACAGACGCACGCTCCCCATCGCCG
>NZ_JAGHWR010000047.1:2236-25558 GCF_017746155.1 Xanthomonas sp. D-36-1 | reverse complement strand
TGCCGGCGATGGGGAGCGTGCGTCTGTGAACCGGGAAATTCCCGCGGAAAGCGCCAGAAATGGCGAAATTCCGAAGTTCCAAAAGCCACTCTTCGGAACGACGCCACCTTCCGCCCTGTCAGGTCTCGTTGTTCAGACCTTCCCTAAACCGCTTGGAGCAGCATTTCAGAGACAGCACGGTTATGTACGAAGACTTCGTGGATGAGAGTGGGGCTAGGCTTTTGGTCCACAAGCTGAGAAAGCTAGAACGGCTACAAAACGGTGCGGCTAGTGCGCCCTAACAATTCATTCAAGCCGATGCGGCTTCGCGGCACGGCTTAACTCAGGCGTTAAGCAAAAGGATCAAAAATGATCGAGCCATACAGAATTGAAAGCGAGGCTGAGGCAGATGCATATCTGAGTGACCTCTTGGGGAAAAATGAATATCGCTCCATGCCCGAAGTCGAGCAACGCGCCAAGCAATTCATCCAAGACGATGAGCTTCGTGCTTACTTCATCAAAAAGGCAAAGGATATCCTCGCGGGCTAGGTCATGGATTTCGTGGCCTAGGCCTAACAATTCGTTCAAGCCGGAGGGCTACGCCGCCGCTTAAGTCCAGCGTTAGGCGCTTTGGGAGATAGTCATGGGACGCAAGAAGGAGTGGATTCCTGGTTTGTCGTTCTCCTGGAAGCGTGCCACCGGCATTTCAAGTGCAAAGTCCAAGCTGTCCCGGCAACTTGGCGTTCCGCTCTCCAAATCGGGGCGGCAACGTAAGGTGGGCAAAGCCATGGGCTGTTGCGTCCCTGTTGTTTTCATCTTTGCTGGCGGTTGCTTTGCAATCTTTGGCATTGCAAGGTCCGTATCATTGTCGGCTGCGTAGCCAGTACCTCGGCCGCGCGTCTAACAACTCATTCAAGCCGAAGTCGCTTCGCAACTCGGCTTAATTCAAGCGTTAGGTGGCACAGGGATGGACTCGCAGGACATCAAAAACTGAGCAACCGCATACGTCGCTCTCCAGCAAGACAGCGGTCGCTCCCGTAATGGTCACCCACTTTCCTGGGCCGCAGAGTGCGTCATGCTTCCCGACAGTTTGGCGAGCGCTGAGGATTGCTGGGCCGGAACCCTGGAGATCCTCTGCCGTACCCTATCAGAATCGGTCATTGGCATACTTGCTGCCGGGCCGTGATACGCCCAGGGTTCTGTAGACACTCACGACCCCCGTTGCGCGTAGCGCCGTTCAAACTCTACAGTGGACAGGTCGCCGGTTGAACTATGACGGCATTGGGGGTTGTAGGGGCGGGAATCTGGCAATCCACCTTTGCAAAGCGCACAGGCCGATGCGGTGACCCCGGCGCTGTCTCGCCGGGTGCAAACGCAGCAGGCGGAGATAGAGCAAGCACCGGTCCGCCAGCAAGATGCTGTGCGTGAGCACGAGGCAGAGCCGGTTCGCGTCATGGCCCCAACAACGCCTGCGAGAGCGGACCCGTTGATGGCATCGCAGGCCGCAGCGCTCTCAACTCCTGAGCAAGAAACCAAGGCCGAGCAGCTCCGTCCCTCAGATTTCTCGCTCACTGAGCATGGGGCGACTGTGCCGCCAGCAGCACACGTTGCGCAGGCACATGAGCGTTCCTTGGAAGCTAGTGCTGTAAATCGCTTCCCCGCAGGGTCGGCGGATGCGGAAAACCAGCGCGCCCCATCGACTCCGGTGCAGGACCGCAGCGCCGCAGACCCGGGTGGCGCTTTGTTTCTGGAAGAGACCATGCGCTCGCTGCGCCAGCTGCAACAGGGGATTGAGGCGGCAGATCGGGAAGACGAACGCTTCCACCAGGAATGGAAGGAGTATCGCGACCGTGGAGAACCCTATCCCTTCGCTCGTGACAACGCCCGGAGCACGGACGGCGCGAGCCTCGACGAGATCCCGCAGCGCGAGCAAGCGCGTCGCTCTCCCAGTGAAGCGGCTGAGCAAACCGATGCCTTTCCACCTCTAGCTCAGCGCTTCGCCGGTCCTGGATCAGGGGATGCGCCAAACGATGCCTCGCAGGTTCAGCGGAAATCCATTACGGGCGACCCGGACGTGGACGAGGTGCTCTACGCACTCGATAGCAAGAACGAGCTGGCGATCGAGCAGGCCTTGAACCGGGTGGCCAACAGCGCAGCAACGCAGGCGCTGATCAAAAGAGGCAACGAGTTCCTGGAGACGCAGGCCCAGCAGGAGGCCCAGGAGCTCGCCACCACACGCCAGGCGCTGGGGATGGATGTCTCAGCGGAGATCAACACCAGCCGCGGGCCGGTGATGGTGATGACCTTGCCGGAGTTCGCCAAGGGGCCGATGCAGAGCGGTCCCCAAGGGGACGGCGGTGGGGGTGGAGACGGCGGTGGCGGCGGGGGAGGAGGAGGAGGAGGAGGAGGAGGTGGTGGTGGTGGTGGGGGCGGCGGTTAGTCAAAATCGCTTCCGTTATCAGCCGAGCTCAGGAGACCTCATGGACAGGCAAGACGCCGCGGCAATGGCGGAAATGATGGCGACGTTGAACGCATCCAATTCGTCGTTGCAAGAGACCATCACGGTGCTGACGACGCTGATGGCATCCATGCAGCAGCGCGAACAACGGCTGCGCGAGGTGGTCGCCGAGCAACTCCAGGTGCTCCAGCACGCGGCCAGCAGCGCCGATGCCAAGGTCAATCGGGTATTGGAGAATGCGTTGCCGCGGTTGACGCAGCTGACCAATCAAGCGTTGACGCAGACATTGGAGCCGGCCGCCAAGCGGTTCAACAAAGAGATGACCACTGCGGATGAGACATTGCAGCAAGCCACTCGCCGTTACGCGCAGGCCCAGCAGTCCTTGGAAACAAAGATCACGCGACGCATGGGCATTGCATCCGCCACGATGCTCGTGGCCGGCGTGTTGGGCCTGGGTGCGGTGGCCTACTCGGTTGGCACGATCACCGAAAAGCGAACCGAACTCGCACAGCTTCGAGCGTCCATCGACTACCTGGATCGCGTGTCCCGTGCCGACCTAGCTCCCTGTGGCGAAGGCCGGCTCTGTGCCACCCTTGAGAAGAATGGGCCGCGTTACGGCAACCAGCGGCAGTACAGAGCGATCAATCTGCGGGCAGCATCAGATTCGCGATGATGCGACGTCGTCATTACAGCCACTGGCTTGCGCGCGACAGGGGCGGCCGACAAAGCCACCTCGCGTGCGGTCGCGCCTAAGCGGCTCATCGAACTCATTGGCCAAATCCGGCAAATGCGCATGCCAGCCGAGTCGACGCAATGCGTTGCACTGCAGTCAGATGCAACGCACCCGCCACTCACTTCAGATGGTGGTGCCCGCCAAGCATGCGCGCAACGCGCGCAGCTTCTCTGCGGCTCACAGATTCCAGTCGATCCGCATGCCCGCGATCAGCGCGTTCTTCAGATCGGTGGTGCGGGTCGGTTCGTTGAACTGGTCGGGGTTGATGACGTAGTGCAGGTTCGGGGCGATGCGCAGGCGCTTGGTGACCTGGATGCCGTAGCTGAGCTCCATCATGATCTGGTTGTCGGCTGGGGTGCCGGTGCCGCCGGCGGAGGCGCGCGCCAGGCGCAGGTTTTCGATCGCTTCGTCGCTGTATTTCTGCTGCGTGATCACGAAGGCGATGTTGTCCTGCGGGCGGCTGGCGAAGGTACCTTTCTGCACCAGGCCGAGCTGGATGAAATGGTCCTCGATCGCTTGGCCGCCGGTGCTCTGCAGCACGGCACCGAACACGGTCAGGCCACGCGTGCCCGACGGGTCGGGATTGGTCACCTGCTGTTCGAAGCGTGCGAACAGGCCAGAGCGGCCCTGCTTGTTCTCATACCCCAGGCCGCTCAGTACGGCCGGGTTGCCGTTGCGGTCGCGCAGCGGGTCGGTGTAGTCGGAGTTGTCCTGCCAGCCACCGAGTTCGTACATCGCGGCCATGCTGCCGTCGCCGCCCTTGTTCTTGTAGCCCACGGCGTAGGGCACCACCACGCCGGTGGTGTCGTCGGTGCTCCATTTCAGGCCGTGCTGGCCGTCCTGCGCCTGCACCGGGTTCACTTCATAGGCGCCCACATGCACATAGACCTTGGGCGTGACCCAGGCGGTGGCATGCGCGGCCCAGCTGGAGACCGGCCAGTAGGTGAAGTTGCTGGTACGGAAGACGAAGGTGGGGTTGCCGCAGGCCGAGTTGCCCTGGAAGTACTGGCACAGGTCCGAGCCGAGGAAGTGGATATTGGCCACGCTGCGGCCGGCTTCCAGTTCCAGGCGGTCGTTGAAGAGTTTCTGCAGCAGGGTGAAGTTGGCCAGGCGCGTGCCCTGGCCGCCGTAGATTTCCTGCACCGAGGTGCTGTTCCCGATGCTGCTGTTGGCCAGGTTGGTGCCGTGGCGGTTGGTGACATACAACTTCACCGTGGCGCCGTTCCAGCCGAACAGGCGGTCCATGTCGACATCGGTGCCGACCATCAACTGGCCGGCATAGGCGTCGCCGCTTTTGCGGCCGCCATCGATCATCGAGGCGGCTTCGCCGGTATAGCCCAGCTTGAGCTTGAAGGCGTCGGCGGCGTCCTGCGCGTGGGCGAGCGGGGCAAGTGCCAGGGTCAGCGACAGGCACAACAGGCGGGGGCGGGCACGGCGGGGGGCAAAAGTGGTCATGGCAGGACTCCGGACAAAAGGGCGTGGCCGTGGTGGCGAACGCGACAACACGTGGATGGGCAAGCCGCTGGCGGCGCACCCGGGTGCGCGCAGCGGTGAAGCAGGTCAGGGGCGCCGGAACACTCGGGCGCGTCAGGTGCGGCGGCAGGTCCGTGCCGCTGTGGGTGCCTCAGGCGATGACGTCGGTCACCGGCTTCTTGAGCAGGCGCAGCGCGATGGCCGTGACCACCACGCCGACCACCAGAGCCAGCACGTAATTGAGCAAGTGGGTGACGGCGTTGGGGATCAGCAGCACGAAGATGCCGCCGTGCGGGGCCTTCAATTCGGCACCGGCGGTCATCGAGATGGCGCCGGCCACGGCCGAGCCGATCACCAGCGCCGGGATGGTGCGCAACGGGTCGCGCGCAGCGTACGGGATGGCGCCTTCGGTGACGAAGGCCAGCCCGAGCACGCCGGCCGCGGTGGCCGATCCGCGTTCTTCGGCGGTGAAGCGGTTGCGGAACACCCAGGTCGCCAGCGCGATGCCCAGCGGCGGGGTCATGCCGGCGACCATGGCGGCGGCCATCGGGGTATAGACCTGGCTGGCGATCAGGCCGGTGGAGAACGCATAGGCCGCCTTGTTGACCGGCCCGCCCATGTCGAAGGCCATCATGCCGCCAAGCAACAGGCCCAGCAGCAGTGCGCTGCTGCCCTGCATGCCGCGCAGCCAGGCGGTGAGCCAGGCCAGCAGGTCGGCCACCGGCTGGCCGAACACGTACATCATCGCCAGCCCGACCAGCAGGGTGCCCAGCACCGGCAGGATCAGCACCGGCTTGAGGCCTTCCAGGTTGCGCGGCAGCTTGATATAGCGGTTGAGCGCAGCCACGCCGTAGCCGGCGATGAAGCCGGCAATGATCCCGCCGAGGAAACCGGCGTTGAGATTGGCCGCGACCAGGCCCCCGATCATGCCGGGCGCGATGCCCGGGCGATCGGCGATGGAGTAGGCGATATAGCCGGCCAGGGCCGGCACCATCAGGGTGAAGCCGGCCTTGGCGCCAATCTGGAACAGCGACCAGGCCAGGGTGCCCTGGTGCGCATCGTCGCCGGCGTAGATACCGCCGAGCGCAAATGCCAGCGCGATCAGCAGGCCGCCGGCAGTGACGAACGGCAGCATGAACGAGACGCCGGTCATCAGATGCTTGTAGGCGCCGGTGCGGCCATTGCCCTTGCTCGCGGTGGCGCTGGCGGCGGTGCCGGTGGCGGGCGTGGCGCCGCCCTGCACGCTGGCGTCGGCCAGGGCCTTGTTGATCAGCGCCGGGCCATCGTTGATCGCCGGCTTGGTGCCGCTCTTGAACACGCGCTTGCCGCCGAAGCGGGCCAGGTCGACCTCGCGGTCGGCCGCGATGATGACCACGTCTGCTGCGCGGATTTCGTCGTCGGTGAGTGCGTCCTGCGCACCCACCGAGCCCTGGGTTTCCACCCGCATCTGGTAGCCGAGCTTCTTGGCGGCTTGCTGCAGGCCTTCGGCGGCCATGAATGTGTGCGCGATGCCGGTAGGGCAGGAGGTGATGGCCACGATGCGCTTGCTGCCGCTGGCGGTGCCACCGGGATTGCCGGCGACGGCCGGGTCGGCGTGTGCGGCCAGCTTGCCGATCGCAGCCGCCGGATCGTCCAGCACCGCGCCCAGGCTCAGGCGCACCAGTTGCGCATCGCCAAAGCGGGCGGTATCGGCGTCGGCGTCGCCGACCACCAGGACCTGGGCGGCGGCGCTGGCGAGTTCGCCCGGCAAGGCGCCGAGCACGCCCTGGTCGCTGCGGATTTCGATCGTCACGCGACGGCCGGCGGCAGTGGCCGCGCGGCGCAGCGCTTCGGCCGCCAGGACGGCTTCGGTACTGCGTTCGCCAGCGGCGATGACCACGATGGAAGAGGACATGGCAAAACTCCTGCTGTGTTGCGGTCGCCGGTGTCGCCGGCGGGGGAATTTCAAGCGTTATGCGTGGCGGTGATGCGCGCGATCTGCCGCCGTCTGCGACTGCCAGCCAGACGAACGCCTGGGTGCATGCATCGGCAGCGGCGAATGGCTGCTCATGACAGTGCTTCGATCACCACATCGGTTGCGGCGCGGCGCACGCCCTCTGGCGTAATCCGGCGCGCGTCGCCGCTTTCCAGCCGGCACATCGAAAACGCCGTGGCCAGCCGTGCGCACTGCTCCAGCGTGGTCGCGGCATCGAGCGAGGCGGCGGCCAGACCGGCCACCATCGCATCGCCTGCGCCCACGCTGCTGCCGTGCGCCAGGCGAGGCGGGCGGGCGATCAACCGCTGGTCGCGTTGCACGAACAGGGCGCCTTCGGTGCCCATCGAAATGACCACCAACTGGATGCCGCGGGCGATCAGTTCGTGCGCGGCGGCGCTGAGTGCGCCGCGGTCGTTCAACGGGCGGCCGGTCCAGGCTGCGAGTTCGTCGCGATTGGGCTTGACCGCATACGGCAGCGCCTCGCGTGCGGCATCCAGCGCCCTCGCCAGCGGCATGCCGCTGGTATCCAGCAGCACGCGCGCACCGGCAGCGCTGGCCTGGGCTTGCAATTGCGCCCAGCTGTCGTCCGGCAGCCCGGCCGGCAGGCTGCCCGACAGCACCACCGGCAGGCCGGGGCGCAGCAGCGGGGCGAGATGATCGGCCACGCCTTGCAGATGCGCAGGCCCTAAGCGCAGGCCGGGCAGGTTGATGTCGGTGGTGTCGTTGCTGCGCGCGTCGACCAACTTGAGATTGGTGCGGGTTTCGCCGGCCATGCGCTGGCAGTGATCGGCGATGCCGCGTTCGCGGAACAGCGCTTCGAATACGCCGGCATTGCCGACCCCGAGCACGCCCAGCGCAGCAACCTGGCTGCCCCAGTCGGCCAGGCACGCGGCCACATTGATGCCTTTACCGCCGGCATCGTTGCGCACGCTGCTGGCGCGGTGCACGGCGCCCGGCTGCAGGTGTTCGAGCTGGATGGTCTGGTCGATCGCCGGGTTCAGCGTGACGGTGATGGCCTGCAGGCTCATGCCTTGTCCTCGCGCTTTGCTTCCAGTGCGCGCACCTGTTCGGCGGTTTCGCAGGCCAGCGCTTGTTCGGCGAGCTGTTGCAGCCGGCTCAACGCGGCGCCGCGCAGGCGTGCCTTGACCGCCGGGATGTCGTTGGGCGTCATCGACAATTCCTGCACGCCCAGGCCGGCCAGCAGGCTGGCGCCGAACGCGTCGCCGGCCAGGCCGCCGCAGACGCCGACCCAGCGGTCGTGCTTGCGTGCGCCTTCGATGGTGCTGCGGATCATGCGCAGCACCGCCGGGTGCAGGCTGTCGGCTTCGGCGGCCAGTTCCGGGTTCTGGCGGTCGATCGCCAGCACGTACTGGGTGAGGTCGTTGGTACCGATCGAGAAGAAGTCTGCGTGGCGCGCCAGCACGTCGGCCTGCGCGGCGGCGGCCGGCACTTCGATCATGATGCCGATCGGCACTTCCGGTGCGTCGAGCTCGGCGCGGATGCGTGCGCAGATCTCCCGCAGCGCGATCAGTTCCGGCACCGAGGTGATCATCGGGAACATGATCGACAGCCGAGCACCATCCTTGGCGGCGCGGTACAGCGCACGCAGTTGCGGCTCCAGCAGGTCGGGGCGACGCAGCAGCAGGCGCGCGCCGCGCACGCCCAGGAACGGGTTTTCTTCGTGCGGCAATTCCAGATGCGCCACCTGCTTGTCGCCGCCGATATCCAGCGCACGCACGATCAGCGGGCGGCCATCCAGTGCCTGCGCCATCGCCAGATACGTGGCGTGTTGTTCGTCTTCGCTGGGGGTGCGGCCGCTTTCCAGTAACAGGAATTCGGTGCGCATCAGGCCGACGCCCTCGGCGCCCTGGGTCAGCGCCATCGCGACCTGGTCGGGCAGATTGACGTTGGCGCCGATGTCGATGTGGTGGCCGTCGGTGGTTTCGGCCGGCAACGCGCGCTGCGCGGCTTCGCGCTCGCGAATGGCCTGCTGTTCGGCGATATGCGCACGTGCTGCGTCCAGATCCTGCTCGGACGGGTCGATGTACAGGCGCCCGCTGCTGCCGTCGATGATGGCGGTGACGCCGTCTTCGATCTCCAGCAGCTGGCCGCCGGCCGCGACCAGTGCCGGCAGGCCGAGCGTGCGCGAAAGGATGGCGGTGTGCGAGGTCGGGCCGCCCTGCGCGGTGGCCAGGCCGAGCACGCGCGCGGTGTCCAGATTGGCGGTATCCGACGGCGACAGGTCGCTGGCGAGCAGGATGCACGGCTGCTCGGGCAGGTCGGTGAGACCGGCGCCGGCCGCGGCCGGGTCGAGCTGGGCCAGCACGCGTCGGCCGACATCGCGCAGATCGGCCGCGCGACCGGCCAGCACCGGGTTGCCGAGTGCGGCCAGGCCGGAGGCGATCTGTTCCACCGCCTGGTGCCACGACCACGCCACGCCGTGGCCTTCGACCATGAGTTGGCAGGTGCGGGTGATCAGGTCGGTGTCGTTGAGCAGTTCGGCCTGGGCCTTGAAGATGGCCGCGTCCGAGGCGCCGAGCCGGCGCTGGGTGTCGTCCTGGATCGCGGCGAGCTGCTGGCGGGTGCGGGTCAGCGCCTCGTGCAGTTGCGCGCCGCCATCGCCCAGGCCCACCGGTTGATCGGCCACTTCGGTCTGCGCGGCGCGCAGGCGGTGGACGATGCCGATCGCCACGCCCGGGCTGGCGCCAATGCCGACAATGGCCGGCTGCGCCTGCGGCGGGGTCCAGCCGGCCACCGGGGCGGCGCGACGTTGCGCGGCGCGCTCGGCATCGGCCTTTTCCTGCGCGGTCAGGCCGTCCATGACGGCGCGCAGGCGCTTGAGCAGCTCGGCTGCGTCGCTGCCTTCGGCCGAGACGGTGATGCTGTCGCCGGCACGCAGGCCCAGCTGCAGCAGGCCGACCAGGCTCTTGGCATCGGCTGCCTGGTCGCCGGCACGTACCTGCGCGCGTGCCGAGAAGCCGCGTGCGGTCTCGGCCCAGCGGGTGGCCGGGCGCGCGTGCAGGCCGCTGGGGTAGGCAATGGTCCACTCGAATGCTTCGGCCAGGTCGGTGGCCGGCGCGGCGCTGGTCTCGGGCGCGCGGTCGCCGGTGAGTGCGGCGACGATCACGTTGGGGTCGTCGGTACTGAACAGCACTTCCAGCTGCGCCGGATCCTGGATCAACCGGGTCAGCCGGCGCAGCAAGGTGATGTGGGTGTCCGATTGCGCGGCGATGCCGACCACCAGCCGGGTGATCTGGCCGGGGTTCCATTCCACGCCGTCGGGGAGCTGCAGCACCGCGATGCCGTCGCGGCGCACCAGGTGGCGGTCTTCGCCGACGCCATGCGGAATCGCCAGGCCGTGGCCCAGGAAGGTGTTCGCCAGGCCTTCGCGCCGCCGCATGCTGGCCTCGTAGCCCGGCGCGACGCAGCCGGCCGCGACCAGTAACTGGGCGGCCTGGGCGATGGCGTCGTCCTTGTCGCGGGCTGAGGCGCGCAGGCGCACAAGGTCGGGGGTAACGGGGGCGGGCGACGGAGAAGACAAGGCGGGCTCCGGATGAGATGGGGCTGGGGAGTATAGTGGGAACGTTCCCACGATCCAGGTCAATGTGCGGTGCACAAAAACGCCGTAGTGCTTTCGGGTTAGCATCAGGGCCGACACCGCGCCTGGGTCAAGGTGCGCAAAATGGAGCGGGAACGGTCCCAGTGAGTATCAGCATCAATGACGTGGCCCGCGTGGCCGGCGTGTCCAAGTCCACGGTGTCGCGCGCGCTGGGCAGCGGCCCGGTCAGCGACGAGGTGCGGGCCAAGGTGGAAGCGGCGGTGCGCCAGACCGGCTATCGGCCCAATCTGATGGCGCGGCGATTGCGATCCCAGCAATCCGGCATCCTGGGGGTGATCGTGGCCGACATCCGCAACCCGTACTTCACGGCGCTGATCCGTGCAGTGGAAGAGGTCGCCTACAAGGCCGGTATGCGCGTGACCCTGTGCAATACCGATGAAGATCCCGAGCGCGAGGCGCTATACCTGGAGCTGATGCAGGAAGAACGCATCACCGGGCTGATTTTTGCGCCGACCCGCGTCACGGTGGGGCGTATGCACGAGTTGGCGCTGGATTACCCCACCGTGCTGGTGGACCGCGCCGGCCCCGGCAGCCGCTATGACAGCGTCGTGCTGGACAACGGCGCGGCCATGGCCGAGCTGGTGGCGCATCTGCAGGCGCAGGGCTACCGGCGCATCGGCGGGCTGTTCGGCAGCACCAGCACCACCGCGGCCGAGCGCCGCGACGGCTACCTGGCAGCGATGCGCGCACAGGGGCTGCAGCCGGATTACCGCGAGGTGGCGCCCACCGCCGAGGCGGCGATTGCCGAGCTGGGGGCATGGCTGGCCAACGACCGGCGGCCCGAGGCCATCGTGACCAGTAACAGCCTGCTGCTGATGGGCGCGTTGAAGGCCGCACGCACCGCCGGCCTGCGCCTGCCGCAGGATCTGGCCCTGGCCGGGTTCGACAACGAGCGCTGGACCGACCTGGTCGAGCCGGGCATCACCGTGGTCGAGCAGCCGGTCGAAGACATGGGCCGGGCGGCGATGTCGCTGCTGCTGGAACGGCTAAGCAATCCGCAATTGCCGATCCGCCGCATGGTGATGACAGGACGCTGCGTGGTGCGTGGGTCGACCGGCGCGCGTATTGCGGGCGTGTAGGGCGGTAGCTTTTGGGTGCGGTGGCTTCAACGGTCATTCGTTCGCGCCTGGGCGCGCTCCTACAAGGACGGCTGTCTGCCGCGCGTTGCTGACCTGCACGATGCCGGCGAACCCGAGTGTCACTGAGCGTGATTATTCAGGCCATCGCGCCGATCGCCGCAACCTGCCGGCCATCGCACCCTCGTAGGAGCGCACCCGGGCGCGACGGGGGTTATCGGGAATGCGTTCGCGCCCGGGTGCGCTCCTAGGAGTGGCGGATTTCGCAATGGTTTCCACCGATGCCGCACAAAAAAGCCCCGGCAGTGCCGGGGCTTTTTTGTTGCATCTACTGCCTGACTCAGCGATCCGGGCGGTGGGTTCCACCCTCGTTCTGCACGGCCAGGTATTCCTTGGACTGCTCGTCCAGTTTGTCGCCCAGCATGCGGCGCACCACCACGAAGAACAGCGGGATGAAGATCACCCCGAGCACGGTGGCGAATACCATGCCGCCGATCACGCCGGTACCGATGGAGTGGCGCGAGTTGGCGCCGGCACCGGTGGAGATGGCCAGCGGCAACACGCCCAGGATGAACGCGAACGAGGTCATCAGGATCGGGCGGAACCGCAGGTGCGCCGCTTCCAGGGTGGCCTCGCGCAGGGTCTTGCCCGCCGCCCGCTGCTCCACTGCGAATTCCACGATCAGGATCGCGTTCTTCGCCGCCAGACCAATCACCGTGATCATGCCGATCTTGAAATACAGATCGTTCGGCAACCCACGCAGCATCGAGAAGGTGATCGCGCCCAGCACGCCGATCGGCACCACCAGCAGCACCGCCACCGGAATCGACCAGCTCTCGTAAAGCGCGGCCAGGCACAGGAACACCACCACTACCGACAATGCCAGCAACAGCGTGGCCGCATTACCGGCGATGATTTCCTGGTAGGACATGCCGCTCCAGTCGAAACCGAAGCCCGGCGGCAGATCGTTGTTGACGATATCTTCCATCGCGCTCATCGCTTGGCCGGAACTGCCGCCCGGAGCCGGGTTGCCGACGATGTTCACGGCCGAATAGCCGTTGTAGCGGTTCAGCGCCGGCGAGGCGTAGTTCCACTCGGCCTTGACCACGTTGCTCAGCGGGATCATGGCCGGCTGACCGTCGATACCGGTGGCGGTGGCGCTGGGGGTAAAGAAGTTGCGCAGCGACTCGGGGCCGGCGCGGAACTGATCGTCGGCACGCATGTTGACGCGCTTGATGCGGCCCTCGGCGAAGTAGTCGTTGACGTACACCGGCGCCAGCATCAGCTGGATCGAGCTATAGATATCGCTGACATCCAGGCCCATCGACTGCGCCTGTACGCGGTCTACGTGCAGCTGCAGCTGCGGCGAGTTTTCCAGGCCGTTCGGACGCACGCCCACCAGGGCGTCCTGCTTCTGCGCAGCCTTGCCGAGCACGATGTTGCGCGCATTGATCAGCGCCTCCTGGCCGGCACCGGAACGGTCCTGCAGCCACATATCAAAGCCGCCGAACTGGCCCAGGCCCTGCACGGTGGGCAGGTTGACCACGAAGATCTGCGCGCCCTTGATGCCATAGAAAGCGCCATTGAGTTGCTGGATCAGCTGCTCGGCAGTGACGTCGCGTTCTTCCCACGGCTTGAGCCGGATGAAGCCCATACCGACGTTCTCGCCCGAGCCCAGGAAGCTGAACCCGGCAATCTGCAGCATGCCTTCCACGGCCGGTTGCTTCTGCAATACCGCACGCATCTGCGCGAAGGCTTCATTGGTACGGATCTTGGTCGCGCCCGGCGGCAGCTGCACGATGGCCACCGCAAAGCCCTGGTCTTCTTCCGGCAGGAAGCTACCCAGCATCCGCGTAAACAGGAAGCCGCACAGCACCAGCAGCGCCACGAACGCAATCATCCATGGCGGCGAGCGCTTGAG
Source organism: Xanthomonas sp. D-36-1 (assembly GCF_017746155.1). NCBI lineage: Bacteria > Pseudomonadati > Pseudomonadota > Gammaproteobacteria > Lysobacterales > Lysobacteraceae > Xanthomonas > Xanthomonas sp. D-36-1. The sequence goes on along the minus strand of NZ_JAGHWR010000047.1, from coordinate 12,324 downwards.
GGTATGGCCCACCACGCCGACATAGCGATGCGCCAGCTTGTCGTAGTACTTGTCGAAGGTGCGGTAGACCCAGTTCTTCTTGGTGGAGTGGGTGGACTTGAGAAACGCACCGCACAAGGCCGGCGTGAAGCTCAACGCGAGGAAGGCGGAGAACCCCATCGACATGGCGATGGTCAACGCGAACTGCTTGTAGATCGCGCCCGAGGCGCCAGGCTGCAGCGAGGAGGGGATGAACACCGCTGCCAGCACCACGGTGATGGCCACCACCGCGCCGGTGATCTGGGTCATCGCCTTCTGGGTGGCCGCCTTCGGCTCCAGGTGTTCCTCGCTCATGATGCGTTCGACGTTCTCGATCACCACGATCGCATCGTCCACCACGATGCCGATCGCCAGCACCATCGCAAACAGCGTCAGCTGGTTGATGGTGAAGCCGATCATGTACATGCCGAAGAACGTGCCCAACAGCGCCACCGGAATCACCAGCGTGGGAATCACGGTGGCGCGGAAGTTCTGCAGGAACAGCAGCATCACCAGGAACACCAGCACGATGGCTTCCACCAGCGTGTGGATCACTTCCTCGATGGAGATGCGCACGAAGGTGGTCGATTCGTACGGCGCAAACCAGGTCACGCCCTGCGGGAAGGTCGGCTGCAGTTCGTCGAGCTTGGCGCCGACCGCTTCGGAGACGTTCAACGCGTTGGCGCCCGGCAACAGCTGGATACCGAAGGCGCCGGTGGGCTTGCCGTTGTACTGGGTATCGAAGCCGTAGTTGCTCGGCCCCACGGTCACGCGTGCAACGTCCTTCAAGCGCACGGTGGCGCCATTGTTGTCGGTCCGCAGGATGATGTTCTCGAACTGCTCGGGCGAGCTGAAGCGGCCTTCCGCCGACACCGTGGCGGTGAAGCTGATGCCTTCCGGGGTCGGGTCGGCGCCCACCGAACCGGCCGCGAACTGCACGTTCTGGTTGCGCACCGCAGTCAGCACCTGGGTCGCCGACAGGTTGTAGCCCTGCAGTTTCTCCGGGTTCAACCAGATGTTCATCGCGTACTCGGCGCCGAACTGGTTGGTACTGCCCACGCCGGGTACGCGCGAGATCTGCTCGAGCACGCGCGAACCGACGATGTCGTTGAGCGCGTCGCGGTCGATCGACGGGTTTTCCGAGCGCAGCGCGGCCACCATCAGGAAGCCGGCGTTGGCCTTGGCCACCACCACACCTTGCTGGGTCACTTCCGATGGCAGGCGCGGCGTGGCCAGCGACACCTTGTTCTGCACCTGCACCTGCACCTGCGCGATATCCGCGTCGGTACCGGTTTCGAAGGTCAGCGTGATGGTCACGCGGCCGTTGGCGGCCGAGGACGAGTTGAAGTACAGCAGGTGGTCGATGCCGGTGAGCTGCTGTTCGATGACCTGGGTCACTGCCTTTTCGGCGGTGTCGGCGCTGGCGCCGGGGAAGTTGGCGGTGACGGTGACCTGCGGCGGGGCGATCGTCGGGTACGACTCGATACCCAGATTCAGGATCGAGATCACGCCCGCAAGCGAGATCAGGATCGCCACCACCCACGCAAAGACCGGGTGTTCGATAAAAAACTTAGGCATGTCCGGGTTCCGTCACTGCTGCTTGGACTGGGAGTCGGCCGGTTGCGCGGCCGCATCCTGCTTGGGCTGTTGCTGGGCGGCCGGCGCCGCTGCATCGGCCTTGTCGGCGGACGGTGCGGCTTGCGCGTCGCCACCCTGCGCCGCGGCGGGCGCCGCGCCCGGTGCGCCGGGCTGGCCGCCTTGTGCCGGCTTGTTCGGATCCCACGGCACGCCCTTGGCCGGCTGCCCTTCCTTGGCCTTCTGCACGCCATCGACGATGACCTGGTCGCCCGGCGTCATGCCGCCGGTGACGATCCACTGGCCCTTCTGCTGGCCGTCGACGGTAAGGTTCTTGCGGACCACCTTGCCGTCCTTGCCCAGTACCAGGGCGTAGGGTCCGGTGGCATCGCGCTGCACCGCCTGCTGCGGCAGCAGGTAGGCATTGTTGCGCTGGCCCAGGCCGGCCTTGAAGGTCACGAACGCGCCCGGCAACAGCGATTGTTCGGGGTTGGGCAGGGTCGCGCGCAGCGACACCGCACCGGTACTCGGGTCCACCGTTACCGCCGACACGTCCAGCGTGCCGGGGTGCTGGTACTGCGTGCCGTTGCCCAGCTCCACGTTGATGGAGGACTTGCCGTCGCCGCTGAGCTGGACGTTGCCGCTGCTCTGCGCCTGCCGCAGGGCGGCCAGTTCTTCGCTGCTCATGGCGAAGTTCACATACAGCGGGTCGATCTGGTCGACGGTGGTCAGCAGGGTGGCTTCGCCGGCACCAACCAGTGCGCCTTCGGTCACGCGCTGAATGCCGGCGCGGCCGGTGATCGGCGAGGTCACGGTGGCGAAGCCGAGCTGGATGCGCGCGGCCTCGACCGCGCCGCGCGCCTGTTGCACGTTGGCGCCGGACGAACGCTCGTTGGCTTCGGCGGTGTCGATGTCGGCGCGCGAAACGTACTGCTGCGGCGCCAGGCTGCGCGCACGCGTCGCGGCGATCTTGGCGTTGGTATAGGTCGCTTCGGCGGCGGCCAGCTGGCCCTGCGCCTGCAGCAGCGTGGCCTTCAGCTGCGACGGGTCGATCTGGAACAGCGGCTGGCCTTCGGTGACGTTGGCGCCTTCGGTGTACAGGCGCTTGAGCACCACGCCGTCCACGCGCGCACGCACGTCCGCCGAACGGTACGCCGACAGGCGGCCGACCAGGTCGCGTTCCAGCGGCAGCGTCTGCGGCTTCATCTCCAGCACCGACACTTCCGGCGGCGGCGGTGCCTGCTGTTGTTCGGGCTTGCTGCAGGCAGCCAGCGCCACGGTGATGGCACAGGCTAGGCCGAATGTGCGGAGCGGGGCAATCATCAGGAGGAACTCCGTTAGGGTCTTGAAGTGAGAAGAGAAGGCGGTGCCGGCGTCGGCGCGGCAAGAGCCGGAGCAAACGCACGCAGGAAGGTGTCCACGGCGAACTGCGCCCACCGCTGCCTGGCGGGGAGGCCGGCGCGATGGGGGACTTGAAACCGTTGGCGGTCGAAATCCAGCCCGACGATCATGCTCAGCAACAGTTCGGCCATGAAGTGCGGATCGTCATGCCGCAGTTGGCCAGCGTCGATCGCCTGTTCGAAGCGATGCGCCAGGCGCTGCTGCATGCCGACCACACCCTCGTGGAAGATCTGCTGCGACTGGTCGGGAAACCGGTGCGACTCGGCTTCGACCAGACGGCAGGTCTGTAGCACATCGGGGTTGTTCAGACGGTCAAGATGGGCCAAGGCGAAGGCCAGCAAATCCGCGTGCAGATCGCCGGAGACCGCGCCCAGTTGGCCGGTAGCCAGGTGCACGTGGTCCTGGAGCACATCGCGCAGCAGGTTTTCCTTGCAGCCGTAGTAGCTGTACAGGGTCTGCTTGGAGCAGCCGGCCCGCTCGGCCACGGCATCCATGCTCAGCCGCATGCCGCGCTCGGCCAGCAGCGCATGCACGGCGGCATGGATGCGTCGATCGCAGTCCGAACGCCGGGCAGCACGGTGGGAGTGAGGGATCATGTCGGTAGACTATACCGTCCAGTTTAGTTTTTAAACAGGCTTGACGGCCGCGGCATTGTCTGCACAACGCCTTGTGTGCCAAGCATTTGGCCGGACTTTGCCGGTTGTGGCGATCCAGCCCCGCCTTCCTGCCGTCGCGTCCTCGTCCATACAGAGATGTAGCGCTTTTTGCATGCCGCCAGAGGCCATCGCGGCCCACACATTTGCGCTATGCAGCAAGGCGTCGTCACCGCGCACTGGTACAATTCAGGTTTTCCACCGAGCATTCCAGCTCTACTCATGACAGCCAAGAAAGCCGCTTCGAAATCGTCCACGACGTCGGTCAAACCGGTCGCCGAACGTGCCGTCCCCGTGCTTGCCACCGAACCGCAGGCGGTGACCCTGGAGCCGGTGTTTGCCGCATTGCGCAAGCGCTACCCGGCCGCCCGTCAGGCCGAAGTCCAGGCGTTCGCCGCCGACTTCTACCGGCGCATGGAGGAAGACGAATTCCCGAACCATCCGCCGGAGCAATGGGCGGCGCTGGCATCGGACATGCTGGAGTTCGCGCGCGCGCGCAAGGCCGGCACGGTCAACGTGCGGGTGTTCAACCCGACCTTGAAGAGCCACGGCTACGAGTCGCCGCATACCCTGCTGCAGATCGTCAACGACGATATGCCGTTCCTGGTGGATTCGGTCAGCATGACCCTGGCCGATCTGGGCATCGGCGTGCACGTGCTTGGCCACCCGGTGCTGCGCATCGCGCGCGACAAGGCCGGCAAGCTCACCGCAGTGGGCGAGGGCAGGAGCGAATCGCTGATGGTGCTGGAGATCGACCGCCAGCCGCCGGAAGAAATGCCCAAGCTGGAAGCGGCAGTGCGCAAGGTGCTGGCCGAGGTGCGCGCCATCGTGCAGGACTGGTCGGCGATGCGCGAGCGCATGGTCATGCTGGCCGACGATCTGGCGACCCGCCGTCTGCCGATCGACGACCTCAGCCGGCATGAGGCGCAGGAGTTCCTGCGTTGGGCCGCGGCCGACCACTTCACCTTCTTCGGCTACCGCGAGTATCGGGTGGAGAAGCAGGATGGCCAGGACGTGCTGGCGCCGCTGGAAGAGACCGGCCTGGGCCTGCTGCGCGGGCGCGACACTTCCCCGGCGCGCCCGGTGACCACGCTGGCCGCGCATGGGTTGAACGCGTCGTCCAAACTCAAGGATGCGTTGATCCTGACCAAGACCAATGCACGTTCGCGCGTGCACCGGGTCGGTTACATGGATTACATCGGCATCCTGGAATTCGACGCCAAGGGCCGTATCGTCGGCGAGCAGCGCTTCCTGGGCCTGTTCACTTCCAGCGCCTACAACCGCCGCCCATGGGAAATTCCGCTGGTGCGTCAGCGCCACGAATACGTGATGAGCAAGTCGGGGCTGACCCCGAGCAGCCATAGCGGCAAGGCATTGCGCCACATCCTGGAAACGCTGCCGCGCGAGGAGCTGTTCCAGTCCAACGAGGAGGAGCTGTACCGCACCGCGATGGGCATCCTGGGGCTGCAGGAGCGCGTGCGGAGCCGCCTGTTCCTGCGCCGCGACAAGTACGGGCGTTTCATCTCGGCGCTGGTGTACATCCCGCGCGAACGCTTCAACACCGATGTGCGCCTGCGCATCGAAGCCTTGTTGAAGGACGCGCTGCACGGCGAATACATCGACTCCAGCGTGGTGCTGGGCGAATCGCCACTGGCGCAGCTGCACCTGATCGTGCGTCCCAAGAGCGGCGAGGCGTTGGAGTTCAACACCACCGAACTCGAAGCGCGGCTGGCGCACCTGCTGCGCAACTGGCGCGATGCGCTGCGCGAAGCATTGGTTGCGCGGCATGGCGAGGCCAATGGCCTGCGCATGGCGGCCAACTTCGGCCGCGCACTGCCGGCCGGCTATATCGAAGATTCGTCGATCGAATCGGCGGTGTCCGACGTCGAGCATCTCGCCTCGCTGGATGGCCCGGACGATCTGCATCTGAGCCTGCAGGAAATCCGTCGCGACGATGGCGTGCGTCTGGACGCGGGCGAAGGCCTGCGCCTGAAGCTGTACCGCCAGCTCGACGATATTCCGCTGTCCGATGCGATGCCGATGATGGAAAACATGGGCCTGCGCGTGATTTCCGAGCGGCCGTATCGGTTGCAGGTGGGCGAAACGCCGGTCTACATCCAGGATTTCGAGGTCGAATCGACCTCCGGCAAGATCAATGCCGCACACGCCGACGCCAGCTTCGGCGAAGCGTTCGAGCGCATCTGGAATGGCGACGCCGAAAACGACGGCTTCAATCGCCTGATCCTGGCGACCGGTCTGCATTGGCGCCAGGTGGCCTTGCTGCGCGGCTACTGCAAATACCTGCTGCAGACAGCGGTGCCGTTCTCGCAGGCCTACGTCGAAGCCACCTTCACACGCTATCCGCTGCTGGCGCGCTTGCTGGTGGAATTGTTCGAGGCACGCTTCGATCCGTCCACCGGCGCTGAAACCAAGGCACAGATCTTCGCCGGCCAGGAGCGCCTGCGCGAAGAACTGTCTGCGTTGGCAGGCGGCGACGAGGCCACGCTCAAGGCGCTGGAAGCCGTGCTGGAAGCACGCGGCGGCGATCGCACCGCGCAGCAGGACGCTACCCGCGCCACCTTGCTGAAGTTGATGGATCGCGTGTCCAGCCTGGACGAAGACCGCATCCTGCGCAGCTTCATCGATGTGATCGATGCGACCTTGCGCACCAACTATTACCAGGCCGACAAGAACGGCAAGCACCCACACTGCATCAGCTTCAAACTGGATTCGGCGCGGGTGCCGGATCTGCCCAAGCCGCGTCCTTATCGCGAAATCTTCGTCTACGGCCCGCGCGTGGAAGGCGTGCACCTACGCTTCGGCGCGGTGGCGCGTGGCGGCCTGCGCTGGTCGGATCGCCGCGAGGATTTCCGCACCGAAGTGCTGGGCCTGGTCAAGGCGCAGATGGTCAAGAACACCGTCATCGTGCCGGTTGGCGCCAAGGGCGGGTTCTACGTCAAGCGCTCGCCGGTGGGCGGCGACCGCGATGCGATCCAGGCAGAAGGCATCGCCTGCTACAAGCTCTTCATCCAGGGCCTGCTCGACATCACCGACAACATCGTCGGCGGCAAGATCGTGCCGCCGCCGCAGGTGGTGCGTCATGACCAGGACGACCCGTACCTGGTGGTGGCGGCCGACAAGGGCACTGCCACGTTCTCGGACATCGCCAATGGCCTGGCGCTGGATCACGGCTTCTGGCTGGGCGATGCGTTCGCCTCCGGTGGCTCGGTCGGTTACGACCACAAGGGCATGGGCATCACCGCGCGCGGCGCGTGGGAATCGGTCAAGCGCCACTTCCGCGCCATGGGCCGCGATTGCCAGAGCCAGGACTTCAGCGTGGTCGGCATCGGCGACATGTCCGGCGACGTGTTCGGTAACGGCATGCTGCTCTCAAGGCACATCCGCCTGCTGGCCGCGTTCGACCACCGGCACATCTTCCTGGATCCGAACCCGGATGCAGCGCTGTCCTTCGCCGAGCGCGACCGCCTGTTCAAGCTGCCGCGTTCCAGCTGGGCCGACTACGACGCCAAGCTGATCAGCGCCGGTGGCGGCATCTATCCGCGTACGCTCAAATCCATCGACATCAGTGCACCGGTGCGTGAAGCGCTGGGCCTGGGCGCCAGCGTCAAGCAGCTGTCGCCGAACGAACTGATGAACGCCATCCTCAAGGCCCCGGTGGACCTGTTCTGGAACGGCGGCATCGGCACCTACGTCAAGGCGGCCAGCGAGTCGCATGCCGATGTCGGCGACCGCGCCAATAACGGCTTGCGCGTCAATGGCGGCGAGTTGCGCTGCAAGGTGGTGGGCGAGGGCGGCAACCTGGGCCTGACCCAGCTGGGCCGCATCGAAGCGGCGCAGGCCGGCGTGCTGCTCAACACCGACTTCATCGACAACTCGGCCGGCGTGGACACCTCCGATCACGAGGTCAACATCAAGATCCTGCTCAACGACATGGTGCAGGCCAAGAAGCTGACCTATGACGCACGCAACAAGCTGCTGGCGTCGATGACCGACGAAGTGGCCGACCTGGTGCTGTGGGACAACTACCGGCAGAACCAGGCGATCAGCCTGATGGAACGCATGAGCGTCAAGCGGCTCGGCTCCAAGCAGCACTTCATCCGCACGCTGGAACTGCAGGGCCTGCTGGATCGGCAGATCGAGTTCCTGCCCTCCGATGCCGAGCTGTCGGCACGCAAGGCGCGCGGCCAGGGCCTGACCCGGCCGGAGCTGTCGGTGCTGTTGTCGTATTCCAAGCTGGTGGCGTTCCAGCAGCTGCTGGAATCTGACATTCCCGAAGACCCGTACCTGTCCAAGGAATTGCAGCGCTACTTCCCGCAGCCGTTGCAGAAGAAGTACGCCGATGCGATGGAGCGTCACCGCCTCAAGCGCGAGATCATCGCCACCGCGGTCACCAACACCACCATCAACCGCATGGGCGCCACCTTCCTGATGCGCATGCAGGAAGATACCGGTCGCAGCATCGGCGAGGTCGCCAAGGCCTATACCATCAGCCGCGAAACGCTGGATGCGCGCGCGCTGTGGACACAGATCGACGCGCTGGACGGCAAGGTGCCCGAATCGGTGCAGATCGACGCGCTGGAAGTGATCTGGCGTCTGCAACGCTCGTTCGTGCGCTGGTTGCTGCTGCGCCCCGGCCAGATGCCCGGCATCACCGCGGCGGTGGAGCGTTACCACGGCCCGTTCAACGACATCCGCGTGGCGTCGGGCGTGCTGTCGGACGCACAGCGCCCGCAATACGAAGCCAGCGTGCAGGAGTGGCAGGACAAGGGCCTGACCCCGGCACTGGCGCAGCAGTTGTCCGAACTGCGTTATCTGGAACCGGCCTTCGACATCATCGAAACCGCGCGCACCCGCAAGCTCAAGCCGGTGGACGTCTCCAAGGTGCATTTCCGCCTGGGCGAAGCGCTGCGGCTGCCGTGGCTGTTCGAGCAGATCGACGCACTGGAGGTCAACGGGCGTTGGCATGCGGTGGCGCGTGGCGTGCTGCGCGACGAACTGGCCGCACACCAACGCGCGCTGGTCGGCCAGGTGCTGACCATGTCCGGCAGCAGTGCCGAGGACAAGGTGGCCAACTGGCTGTCACGCGACGATTCCAGCCTGCGCTTCACCCTGGCCATGCTCGCCGATGTCGCTGAGCAGAAGACCCTGGATTACCCGACCGTGTCGGTGGCAGTGCAGCGGTTGGGCCAGCTGGCTGCACACGGGGTGTAAGCAACGTGTTGCCGCAATGGTGGAGCGAATGCTTCGCTATCGTGGTGGTCGCGCGACAGCCTAGTTGAGTCAACGCAGAGGCCGCCTACGGGCGGCCTCTTGCGTGCAGGGCCGCCATGAGGGCGCACTTGCCCTGAAGCCGGCTTGCCCACTCGGGCCATCAGGGTGGGTAATAGACGGGTAGGAGTCCGTCGCCGCGCCCAGCCTTACCTCCGGTCTTCGAATTCGGTCTAGGGCGGTGCTCCAAGGCACAATCGGATTCCGGCAGCCACGTCGGTGTTGGCGGTCGCGCTGAGAGCGCGGGCCGCGCCGGGTTAACACCCAAAGAAAAGGGAGCGCTGGCCCGGCGGGAGCAGCTGATCGCTGAACCGGATCTGCGCTGCGGCCCGTCGGGTCGAGTCCTGCTCGCTCTTGGCCACAATCACACGCTCTTCGATCAGGCGCTCGATGGCTGAGCGATAGATGTCCGCGCTGGCGGGCGAGCTGTTGCAGGTTTTCGTAAACAGTTCACCAAAGCTCATGCCGTCAGTGTGAGCATAGACGTAGCGGGGAATCTGTTCCAAAAGGGCGCTGACGCTTGAGTTCCGGGCAACGTCATCGAACTCAAAGGCCAGTGCGCCTTGTCCACTACCGCTGGTGTCGAATTTGGGGTCGTATCCGGTCATACCTGCGCCGAACATGTCGATCCCCGCGCCGCCGTAGTGAATGAAGTAGTTGTTGTTCTTCCAATGAACCTGCGTCATCACGTCCCGCGCCCGATGATGCTGGGACATGTGGATCAGCCAGTAGTCCCCGAACCCCTGCCGGTTTCGGATGAAGAAGGGTGTGTAATATTCAGCGCCGCAACGATCCACCAGCCCTCGATAGAGGCTGCCCTGAATGAACAGTCTCCAGTCGCGTTCCGACGACTTAATTTCTTCAAATGTTCGCCCCTGCAGCGCGTCGGGAATGCCAATCTGCGCAAGAAGGCTCTGTGTCAGGCCCGTATCGCTGGCGAAATTGATGAAGGAATCCACGCCGAACGTCAAAATCACTTCGGCCCTCGGAAGGGTGTGCAGGATTCGCTTGATGACATGCGCGGGCACATCACGGTAGGCGTACTGGTCCAGCAGGAAGATAGAGCGCCCGTTGCGGGGGCTCTTGGACTGGATGAACTTGATGACCTCAAGCCACTGAGCTGGGCAAAACGCCGCAAGGTCGGAATCTCGT
>NZ_JAGHWR010000047.1:0-2223 GCF_017746155.1 Xanthomonas sp. D-36-1 | reverse complement strand
GGGGTTCAGCCGACATACGTGTAAAAAATAGCTCACAAGATCGGATTTCATCCATTGCATCAGTGAGTTAGCGGATATTTTGGCGCAACAAAACTACCCGAGAGTCGGCAGGGATTCGTGCAAAACACAGCCTGAAGTGGGCTAACTCGCTGATATAAAAGAATTTTTCAAAAAATTCCTCCCAACCCCCTGGAAGCCACGAAGCTATGGGTGATATGGGCGTATGCTGAGCACGGGACTAGCGACATCAGTTTCGGACGCCATAACGTTAGCAAGGGGCCGCACGGGTTGGTCCGGCAGGCCGCCGCGCGCTAATATCTTGACGCCATTGATTTGCCGAACACCAAGAAAAACGGAGCCGCCGCCGTCGAGATTCAATGTCGACGCGCCAGCACCCCCATCCCCTGGCCGCAATGCGTCGGCCACACTTTTTGCCGCGAGCTCAGTGATGGTTTGCCATTGTGCCATGGTGACGCCAGCCTTTCGGTTTCCGCCAGTTGTCAACGTTTGCAGAATCACTTTAATCGCTGCGGACAAGTGGATAGGCACTAGGCTGACAGCAGAGCGCTCATTTGCATCACTGGAATGAGTCAGTGCGCCTGCGAGGCGATTGAGCGGGTTGTCCTTGCCGTTGATGCGGTAGTGAAATCTGTCTGCGTCCTCGATCGGCAGACACTTTCCGTCAAGCGCCAATAGAGGTGCACCGCTTAATATCAGTTCATCATTGGCCGTGATCGTGGCATAATCCGACAACCAAGGGCCTGGAACCGGGGTAAAATCTCGCCGGCCGGCGACTTGTCCTACCGGAGAACCAAGATTTTCGATGGTCTCGCCGCATTCTGTCTGCAGGCCGGTCTTGTGGACGAAGTAGCTGCCGTTTATGACGGCAGCACCCAGGGCGGCGCTTTGGACCAGTTCTTGAGGGTTACGCGCTCCTTCGTAATCGTGCGTCCCATGGATGCGCAGCGTTCCATTCGACACCGACACCCGGGTGAAAGTCGCGCCTTTCTGCAGATGCTGCTGGATATCCGACACGAACGTTCCCGGTGCGACAGACAACGACAGCGGATTACGGGGAGCGCGGATCGTCGTGGAGACAACGCCATGGCTTTGGCTGGCGATCTGGACCTGCTGGCGTACCTGGTGGCCGCGTGTCGCTGCCTGCAGCTTGGCAGCTGCGGACATCGTCCGCCGAGGGGGCAAGCCATCCAGGGGGCCGCCAGCAGGCTTAGCCCCCCCCCGATCAGCAGTCGGCTGAACCCCATCGGGTTGGGGTCCGGGCAGAAGCTCGCGGGCTGGCCTTGGCGTGCGAGAACGAATGGGATCCATCAGACATGCCTCTTTACAGAAACCATGGTCACCTCGTTAGCTCACTTGTGGCTGTGTTTTACACGAATCCCTGCCGACTCTCGAACTGGCGTTGGCGGTGTAGTTCTGTTGCCCCAAAATATCCGCTAACTCACTGATGCAATGGATGAAATCCGATCTTGTGAGCTATTTTTACACGTATGTCGGCTGAACCCCCAAAGGCGATCAACTGAAACGTCTGCGGCGGATCTGCTCGCGTTCCTCTGCGGTCAGATCATCAATGTGGATGTAGTGGACGCCTAGACCGCGCGGCGCGCTCAGAAGCTGCGATTCGTTCTCATCTTGGCTATTGTCGGGCGAAGAGATCAGGCCAACGATCGTTCCATGCGGGGCCACCCGCCATACGGCCACGCGCTGGAAGACGCGTGGCTCATCGGCCCCGGCAGCTTGTGGATAGGTGGCGTACCAACCATCGGCAGGCAGGTAGCGATAAGAACCGTAGTCGTTCATAGCGTCTCTGGGCGATGCGGGATGACGCTTTAGATTGTCGATATGCGCCGATAGGCGGGATGCGGGAGTTTCTGATTTGGCGCTGCAGCTACGCACTGGGTCATCTGGGCTTCGCTGCTGCGAAAAGGGTTTCGCGCACTACGTGCAGTGCACTGGATGGGCTGCGAGAGCTAACAGCTATCTGTGGCGGGGCGTTGGGACGGCCAAGCCGCACCATCCGTCTATTACCCACCCTGCGACCACTGTTCTCGCACAGTCGCCGCAAGACAGTTGCAGCGTGCCGAACCTCGAAAGGGACGAGGTAGTGGATGAGCGATGGAAGCGCCGTTTTATCTGGCAACTTCTTGTTTTCAAAAAATAAATTGGATTCTGCGAGTCATTTTACACGTATGTCGGCTGAACCCC
>NZ_JAGHWR010000046.1:0-47265 GCF_017746155.1 Xanthomonas sp. D-36-1 | reverse complement strand
CAGATTAAAAGTGCTGGTGACATCGAAGCCCGAGCCGCAGAGCTGGCCGATGCAAGAGCTCGGGTGACCCCGGAGGAACAAGCCCTCTGCGAGAAAGAGGCGTCGGCCAGCGCGGTGCATCTGGAGGCCTGGAGCTGGGACATGCTCCAGCGCTATCCCGTGGAACTCGACATGGCGATTGAACCCGAGCAGCCCCGTCCAAGCCCTGTCGTCTCCGTCCCTCCTGCGCCTGTCTACGTTCCCAAACCGCCGCGCCTCCACTGAAACCAAAGAGCCCCGCACTGCGGGGCTCAATGTTTGCGGGCGCTTGGCCGGCTCAGTGAAGGGTCGGGCGCTTCTTGCTGCGCACTGGATCCAGCTGGGAGTCTTTGGGCGTCCGGCCTGCGCGCCATTCGTCTATCGATGGGAGCTCCCGAACGATGACGGCCTCCCGGGTGCGCACAGCCTGGGATGGCTGGGCCGGGGCATGCTCCAAGGATTGGGCGGCGGCGCTCCCACCTGGTGGCTTCTTCTGGCTGTAGACGATCAGTTCGCCGGCGGACGCCCAGGCATTGCAAACATTTTTTTGGCGCACCAGTGGCTCGTCGGAGAGGGTCTGGCTCATCAGCCCGGCGAGCAAGTGGCCGGCGATCTCAAGTTGTTGGGGGTTGGTGGTCATGAAAACTCCTGCGTGTGGGGAAGTCCTCATCCAACCAACAATTCTCAGCTAAGCAAGAGCTCGCTTCGGGCCCCACTTCACAAATTTGAATACGAGGCAAATTTCAGTTTTGGTATGCCCAATGTTGATAGGTGGAGTTCCATCGCTCTCCTGGTCATCCGGAAAATAGTGGGCTCTGCCTTGCTGGAGGAAATGCGCCTATCAGGCTTGGGAGGCCGAACGGCCACCCACCCTCCCTCGGGAGCCTACCCGGTCCCCAAGAAGTCCGAGGTTCGCAGGCACAAAGACTTGAAGCGCTGCCGCTCGCTTGGCTATGATCGGGTATCACGCGGGGTATCACAAAAGGTATCATTTTTGGATCACCCCACTCCGGGATAAGCTAGGAAAATCAATTGGTTGGCGCGGGAGGATTCTGTTCCCATCGCCCGCTCCATGTGCCGCGAGGCTTTCAGCGATTCGGGCCGCTCCGCAATCTCCGGTGCGCTCCGCAATTCTTGGTCTCCTAGCGCCGCTTAGCCCGGCTCAGCATCAAGCCACGCCTGCAGTCGATCTGCAGATTCCATTGGGCGAACTATCAAAGACCAGACGGCAACCTCGTCAGTTTCATTTCCGTACGCGGTTGTCGCCCTTGTGCCCGGCGACCAGTCCGCCGTGATTCCAAGCTGTTCGATTCCTGCCAGCACGATGCCGCGTTGAGTAGATAGAACCGGCACTGCGCCATCGATCAACAGCATGCGCTCGTCAAAAAGATCACATTTCATAAGGTTCTCCGTTGTGAGAGCAGATGGTCGCAAAGAAAAATCTCAGGGGTGACTTGCGGTTTATGCTCGGATTACATTGAAATTTGACCGGTACTCTGGGTTCAGTTTATCGCGTCGAATTTGAATGACCGCTCCGTGATTGCGCGTAGCGCCGAGCTGCATCGGATCAGATTTCGTCAGGCTGTTATCTATTGGCGTGGTCGCTGTCTTGCGTGCCAACGCGCCGCTTGCCTCTTTTTGCGCATGGAAGACATCCGAAGCCCGCACAAAGACCGAAGAAAAAGATAGGCATCGCGGATGGATTGGCATACAGTGCCCGCCGCTGCGCTGGCAGTGGTTGCTGGCGCAGATGTCAGGTCGATGGAACGCTTGACCAGACCGGCTGTAGTGGCAACAAGGCAAGACACGCAGAGCGCGGTCTGCTGATTTAGAAAGGAAGTGGCTGTTGAGGTTGTTGAAACGTTGGATGTTGTTGCTGGTGGTTTTGGCTTTACCTGCGGGTGCTGCAGAGCTGGTCGGTCGTGCGACGGTGACCGATGGCGACACCATCACCGTTGCGCACCAGCGCATCCGCCTGTGGGGAATCGATGCGCCGGAGAGCGCGCAACAGTGCAGCGCACACGATGGCAGCACCTGGCCGTGCGGCCGCCGCGCTGCAGCGGCATTGGACAGCTATCTGCTGGACAAGACCGTGCGTTGCCAGCCAAAAGATACCGATCGTTATGGCCGCACGGTCGCCGAATGCTTCGTGCAGGGGCAGTCCGTCAATGCCTGGATGGTGCGCTCTGGCTGGGCGGTCGCCTATCGTCAATACGCCACCGCGTTCGAAGCAGACGAGCGCATCGCGCAGCAACAGCGGCGCAATCTCTGGCAGGGCGCGTTTCAGATGCCGGCAGACTACCGCCGCGACACGAAGGCGCGGACAGCAGCCACACGCCAGGCTGCAGCATCGGTGCCAAGCACTTGCACGATCAAGGGCAACATCTCCAGCGATGGCAAGAAGATCTTCCATGTGCCGGGCCAGCGCGATTACGCGAAGACGCGCATCTCGCCGGCGAAGGGCGAGCGCTTCTTTTGTTCGGTGAATGAAGCGGCCAACGCCGGGTGGAGACCGGCGCAACGGTGATGGTGCTGCGGGGTACCGAGGCACGCCGGCATCCCAGCTTCTGAATTTTCTTGCGTAGAGTCAGGGAGATCCCGATTGAGCCGGCTCTACTGCCGCCGCATAGTACCGGCATGACCACCCATTCCCAACTCGTCGGCGCGCTGATCAAGGGGATGCGCCGTGCCGAGTCTGCGTGGGCGGCCTCGATTGCCTACGGTGCCTGGCTCGCAAAGCAAGTGAGCTTCGGCCATGTCACGCCGGACAATGCGGGCAAGGTCCTGGACATGTTCGCGCTCGATCCCGAGCAGATCCGCGAACTCGGGCTGATTGGGGTGGAGGAGCTGGGCGAAACGGTCTACCACGCGTGGTCGATCAATGCCGGCGAATTGGATCGGGTGGTGCAGTGGTTTCGCACCCCGCGGGTGGAGTTTGTCGGCAAGCACTGCAGCGAACTGATCCGCGCCGGGCGAATCGGCCCGGTCCTGACCATGGCCCGCGAGCACGCACTGCTGCGCCATCGCTGAGCGCCAGCAGACCCGCACGGGCCCGGGCGCTTTACGCTGGGCGGCCCAGCGGCAATACTCGTTGACCCGCCCATACCTTATGTTTTGCCAATGCGCCAGGATTCGCCCGCTTCACCCACCGCCACCGCCCGGGCTCAACTGCTGGAAGAGCTGCGCAAGCTTGAACAGGAAGAAGCGCAGCTGAAATACGCCCAGACGCTGGAAGCCTTCGACCAGGTGATCGAGGTGCTTACCCAGTTCGGCAGCCGTTTCAATGCCAAACAAAAATCCCAGATCGCCTCGCTGGCGATGACCGGCAAGACCAAGGGGCCGCTGTCTTCCACCGGCGAAGTGGTCGCCAAGTACTGGATTCCGCATTCCGGCGAAACCTGGTCCGGCCGTGGTCGTACGCCGCGCGCCTTCAAGGCCTGGGAAGGCACCAGCTCTTATAAAGAATGGAAAGCCAATCATCCGGATAAGCGCTTCCCGCTGTATCCGGGTTGAGTCGTTCGACACGGGATGTCGAAGGCCTGCAGTGGGTTAGGCGTTGCTTTTGGCCTTCGATGTTTTGGTGAGTGGTTTGCGCTACAGCGCTTTGCTTTGCGCTCGTATTGCAAGACGCTTGGCCGATCTTCCGTGGTCTGCGCAGTCAGGTTGGATTTTTGATGATCTATCGTCGATGAATGGCTTGGGTGTTTGCACGCTTTAAGTGTGGTTGGCCGCAGACTTGCTGATGTCTGCTGGCTCTTAAGCATGTACTGCAGCTGCACGTCTGAGAACCGCAAGCCGCATGTTTTCAAACATCGCAGTCGATGCCGGCTTTTCAAGCAAGGCCACGAGCTCAGTAAATGCAGGAGAAGTATTCGCCGTGTTTCTCGCAGAAATCCCGAAGATGGATACGTACGAATTTCAGCTCCACATCCAGGTAGCAAGCAATGGCGTGGCCTAACGTAAGAGGTCGCACAAAGATTCGCTTGGGCATTGCCATCGGCACCATCATCCTGGCCACGCGTAAGCCGCGTAGCGCGCAGGACCACTCCGTCATTCCATCGACCGAGACAAAAACGCTTGCTGCCCATCCGATGCCGGTAGGCAGCAAGCGTCGCTCCTGATTGCGTGTTGCTGGGACAGCTTTACTGGTCGCTCTTGCACTCGAAGACCGACACGCTACGCGGCGGGGCCAGGAATTCGCTGGCACCGGCCGGCATCATGTCCACCTCCAGTGCTTCGTCGGTCGAGAGCACCAGTTTCCAGTGCACCGGCTCATCGGAGGAGGGCAGGGTGAAGGTCACGCCCTCGTGATAGGCGTTGATGACGATGAGCAAGGTGTCGTCATCGGCTAATTCCTTGACCCCCGAGGTCTGCGCCTTGCCTTCCAGCAACAGGCCCACCGAGCGCGCGGCGGGGTCGGTCCAGTGCGCATCGTCCATTTCGATGCCGCCTGGATTGAGCCAGGTGAGATCGCGCAGGCCGGCTTCTTCGTTGTATTGGCCGTTGAGAAAGCGGCCCCGCGACAGGATCGGATAGCGCTTGCGCAGACGGGTCAGTGCCTTCACGAACTCGGTCAGGCGGCCGTCGGTCGAATCGTTTTCCCAGTCCAGCCAGGTGATCTCGTTGTCCTGGCAATAGGTATTGTTGTTGCCACCCTGGGTCTGTGCACGCTCGTCGCCGCTGAGCATCATCGGCGTGCCTTGCGACAGCAGCAGCGTGGCAAGCAGGTTCTTCATCTGCCGCTCGCGGATCTGCAGCACCTCGGCGTTATCGGTGTCGCCTTCTTCGCCGTAGTTGCAGGAGCCATCGTTCGACGAACCGTCGCGGTTGTCCTCGCCGTTATCGATGTTGTGCTTTTCGTTGTAGCTGACCAGATCGCGCAAGGTGAAGCCATCGTGGGCGGTGATGAAGTTCACCGATGCCCACGGGCGCCGGCCGCGGCGATCGAATAGATCGGCCGAACCGGTGAAGCGGGTCGCGAATTCCGCCAGCTTGCCGTCTTCGCCTTTCCAGAATTCGCGCGCATTGTCGCGGAACTTGTCGTTCCACTCCGACCAACCGGGCGGGAAGTGGCCCACCTGATAACCACCTGGGCCGCAGTCCCATGGCTCGGCAATCAGCTTGACTTCCGACAGCAGCGGGTCCTGGTTGCAGGCATCCAGGAAGCCGCCACGTTGATCGAAGCCACTCGGCTCGCGGCCAAGAATGGTGGCCAGATCGAAGCGGAAACCATCCACATGCATCTCCCCGGCCCAGTAGCGCAGCGAATCGTTGACGAACTGGATCACCCGCGAATTGCTCAGATTCAGCGTATTTCCGGTACCGGTATCGTTGATGTAGTAGCGCTTGTCGTCGGCCAGGCGGTAATAGCTGGCGTTGTCGATACCCTTGAACGACAGGGTCGGCCCCAGCTCGCTGCCTTCGGCGGTGTGGTTGTAGACCACATCCAGAATCACTTCCAGACCCTGTTTGTGCATGGCCTTGACCATGTCGCGGAACTCATCGCGATGACCGCTGGACAGGTAGCGCGACTTCAGCGCGAAAAAGCCGATGGTGTTGTAGCCCCAGTAGTTACGTAGCCCCTTGTCGAGCAGATGCTGGTCGTCCAGGTACGCGTGTACCGGCAACAACTCCACCGCGGTGATGCCCAGGTCCTTGATGTATTGGAGTACCTGCGGCTGGGCCAGGCCGGCGAAAGTGCCGCGCACCGCCTCGGGGACCTGCCGATTGCGCATCGTGTAACCGCGCACATGGGTTTCGTAGATGACCGTTTCATTCCACGGCTTGAGCAGGCGGGTGTCGTCTCCCCAGTCGTAGGTGTCCTCGACCACCACGCACTTGGGCATGAAGGGCGCGCTATCGCGTTCGTCGAAGCTCAGGTCGCCGTCGGGGTGGCCCACGGTGTAGCCGTAGAGCTCGTCGGCCCAGATCAGATCGCCTTCCAGCTCGCGCGCATACGGGTCCAGCAACAGCTTGTTGTGATTGAAACGATGACCTTCGGTCGGCGCATAGGGGCCGTGGACACGGTAGCCATAGCGCTGGCCCGGCTTGGCATCGGGGAGATACCCGTGCCAGATTTCATTGGTGTACTCCGGCAGATCGACGCGGGTTTCGTTGCCCTGTTCGTCGAACAGGCATAGCTCGACACGCGTGGCATGCGCGGAAAACAGCGCGAAATTGGTGCCCTTGCCGTCGAAGACGGCACCGCGTGGGAACGGGCGCCCCTGACGGATGCGGGAGGGGTTGGCATAGGCCGCGCTTGCTGGACGTCGCATGGAGAGTCTCGGATTCGCCGGCATGCCGGCATTGAGGGGCCTCAAGCATTGCGTCTACAGCTGTGCAAGACGCGTTACGGCAACAGAGGTGTGGCGTGAGGGCGGCCGTCGGGATCGTTCACTTGACGCGCCGCTGCACGACGCGCGGTGAGCCACATTGCGGCCATGCGCGGGCAGGGGGGGGGGGCAAGGCCAGCTACTTGCGGCGATCAGGGTGAAGTCCGCGCGAAGTGCTTTGCGCAATCACGCGCATGCGTTGCTTGAGCGACGCGCCAGCGCCCTGCTAGCATCGGCCCGGTTGAGGCCGTGCAGCACAGCGTTGTTCGGACTTGTCGCGGTACCGTCGCTCTTCCCTTCTCGGGACCGTCGCAGTCGGCCTGATCGCAGCGTACATCGCGGGCTGCCGCGAACGCGCAATCGGCCTGCGCTGTACGGACTTGGGTCACTTCATCATCAGACTCTGCCCATGTCCAAGCCGCGCCGTGTGCCTGCCGCGATGAAAATCGCCATCCTTTCCCGCAACAGCAAGCTCTATTCGACCCGGCGGCTGATCGAAGCCGGACGCAAGCGTGGTCACACCGTGCGCATCCTCGACCCGCTGCGTTGCTACATGCGCATCGCCGCCGACGGCTTCAGCCTGCACTACAAGGGCAAGCCGATCACCGGCTTCGATGCGGTGATCCCGCGCATCGGCGCCTCGATCACCCGCTATGCCACGGCAGTGCTGCGCCAGCTCGAGTTCATGGGCACCTACACGCCCAATCCGTCGGACGCCATCCTGCGCTCGCGCGACAAACTGCGCGCGCATCAGTTGTTGGCCGCGCAGGGCATCGACATGCCGGTCACCGTGTTCGGCGACAACCCCGACGACACCCAGGATCTGCTCTCCATGCTCGGCCCACCGCCGCACGTGGTGAAGTTGAACGAGGGTGCGCAAGGCGCCGGGGTGATCCTGACCGAAAAGGCCAGCGCTTCGCGCGGCGTAGTCGAAGCGCTGCGCGGGCTGTACGCCAACTTCATCGTGCAGGAGTTCATCGGTGAGGCCGAAGGCGCCGACCTGCGCTGCTTCGTGGTCGGCGACAGGGTCGTGGCGGCGATGCGCCGGCAGGCTGCCGAAGGCGATTTCCGGTCCAATCTGCACCTGGGCGGCACTGCCGCCGTGGCCGAGGCAACCGCGCAGGAACAGGAGGTCGCGGTGCGCTCGGCACGCGCCTTGGGCCTGGCGGTGGCAGGGGTGGACCTGATCCGGTCAAGACGCGGCCCGCTGGTGCTGGAGGTCAACTCGACCCCGGGTCTGGAAGGGGTGGAAGGCGTGTGCGGCGTGGATGTGGCCGAGGCGATTGTCCAGCACCTGGAGCATTCGGTCCGCCGACAGCTGGTTAACGGCTTTACCAAAAAATTAACGAAAATCTAATTACGGCCTCGCTAGCCTCTTCCCACCGTAGCTCCGCTCTCGGCAGTGACGGTGATCGGGATGAACTTTTGGCCCAAGTGCGATGTCGCACTTGGGCCTTTTTATGGACGGCTTGCCGCTGTTTGGGTTCGCGTCTACATTCGCCAATGTTAAATGGGTCGGGCACAAGGAGGCGTCGCATGGCAAAGCGTTGGAGTGTTGCGGGACTGCTGCTCGCCACTGGCCTGATGAGTGGTCATGCCCTGGCCGTCGTGCTCGATCTGGACAAGCCGTTCAAGCCGCAGGCAGAGCAGGTCCGTACCGATCTTGCCGATGGCGAGAAGTACTCCGAGATCAGTCAGGATGAGCGCGCTAAGGTGGGCGCTGCGCTTGATCGGATCGAAGCAGCATTCCAGACGCAGCCGGATATCCAGGCGCTGCAGCCAGAGCAATTGGCAGCGGTTCGCAGCGATCAGGAGTTCGTCACCCGAATTTTGACCAGGGCACGCGAAGATAGCCGGCTGATTTGTCGGCGCGAGCGCGCGATTGGGTCGCAGATGAGTACGAAACAGTGCATGACGGCTGCCCAGCGGCGCTGTCAGACCACGGTGAGTCAAGACGACATTTCTCGGCGCCAGCGCTAAAACAGCTTAACGAACGAGGTTCCAGTGCGAATTCTAGTAATTGAAGATAACAGCGATATTGCCGCAAATCTTGGCGATTACCTCGAGGACCGGGGCCACACGGTGGACTTCGCCGCCGATGGCGTGACCGGCCTCCACCTTGCCGTGGTGCACGAGTTCGATGCCATCGTGCTCGACCTCAACCTGCCCGGCATGGATGGCATCGAGGTCTGCCGCAAGCTGCGCAACGAGGCGCGCAAGCAGACCCCCGTGTTGATGCTGACCGCGCGCGATTCGCTGGACAACAAGCTGGCCGGCTTCGACTCCGGCGCCGACGACTATCTGATCAAGCCGTTCGCGCTGCAGGAAGTGGAAGTGCGCCTCAACGCGCTGTCGCGTCGTGGCAAGGGCGTGCACACCCGCGTGCTGGAAACCGGCGATCTGGAGTACAACCTGGATACGCTGGAAGTGCGTCGCCGCGGCAAGCTGCTCCAGCTCAACCCGACTGCGCTGAAGATCCTGCAGGCGCTGATGGAAGCCTCGCCGGCGGTGGTCACACGCCAGGAACTGGAAACCCGCGTGTGGGGCGAAGAACTGCCCGATTCGGATTCGTTGCGCGTGCATATCCACGGCCTGCGCGCGGTGGTCGACAAGCCGTTCGATGTGCCGATGATCCAGACCCGCCACGGCATCGGCTACCGCATCGCCTCGCCCGATGCCTGAAAGTACGAGCGAGACGCGGCCGGCGCGTAGGCGCGGCCGCTATCGGCGGCGCCTGCGCAGCCGCATCATCCTGTCGTTCGTGTTGTTGGGCTTCTGCCTGACAACGCTGTTCGCCTTCGCCACCAACTGGGCGCGCTCGCGCGTGGAAAACCAGTTGGTCGAAGACGTGATGAACCGCAACATCGACGCCTTCGCGCAACGCTTCTATTCCGATCCGATGCGCAACCCCGATCTGCCGCTGCAGCAGATGCGCGGGCGCGTGGTCAAAAGCGACAAGTTCGAAGCGCTACGCCGCGAACAACCGGAGTGGTACCAGCTGCCTGACGGCATCCACACCATCACCGGCGTCGACGAAAGCGGCAATACCTATTCGTACAAGCTTGCGGTGCGCAAAACGCCCAGCGAGTGGTTCTTCCTTGCCTACGACATGACCCAGGCGCTGAAGGGCGAAATCCAGCTCAAGCGCACCCTGATCTTGTCGGTATTGGTGTTCAGCGGGTTTTCGCTGCTGATCGGCTGGTGGTCTGCGTCCAAGGTGATGCGCCCGGTCTCCGATCTGGCCGCGCGCCTGCGTGCCTATCGCGGCGGCAACAGCCAACCCAAGCCACTGGCCGCGCACTTCCCGGACGACGAGGTCGGCCAGCTCGCCGAAGCGCTCGACGACTACTCGGCGCGGCTCACCGAAGTGGTGCAGCGCGACCGCGAATTCAACGCCGACGTCAGCCACGAACTGCGCACGCCGCTGGCGGTGATCCGCGGCGCCACCGAGTTGCTGCTCACCAAGCCCAACCTGGACGAAAAGGTGTTGCAGCGGCTGCAACGCATCCAGCGCGCCGAGCAGCAATGCAGCGATCTGATCGGCTCGTTGCTGCTGCTCTCGCGTAACGAGCGCGGGCAGGGCAGCAGCAATGTCGCCAAGGTGGCCGAGCAACTGATCGATTCGCACCGCGCGCAGCTCGGCGGAAAACCAGTGGAATTGCTACTGGAGGGCGTACGCGATCTGGTCATCGACGCGCCCGAATCCGCCTTGTCGGTGGCGCTGGGCAACTTGATCGGCAACGCCGTCAAATACACCCAGGATGGCCAGGTGCGCGTGCGCGTGCTGGGCGATGCCGTCGAAGTGATCGATTCGGGCCCCGGCCTGAGCGAGGAAGACGCCGCCAAGCTGTTCCAGCGCGGCTACCGCGGCACCCACGCCGGGCACTCGCAGGGTGGTGGCATCGGTCTATCGATCGTCAGCCGTCTTTGCGATCTGTACGGCTGGCGGGTCAGCGTGCGGCCAGGGCAGGAGCGAGGCGTGATTGCGACATTGGCGTTTCATCGCTAGGTCGTCGTTGCGACCTGTCATGTTTTCCGCTTCCGGCCGTGGGGTGTACGCAATTGCAGAAATGACATGCTAATTCGTGCGCTGGCGATAGCGCGCGTCGAGCTCGTGCGCCGCTCGAATCAGATGTGCCGGCTGGCCATCGTTGACCACGACATCGTCCGCTAGCGCCAGACGCTGCTCGCGGGACGCCTGCGCAGCGATCATCTGATCCGCCAATTCCGGCGTGCTGCCATCGCGGCGCATCAATCTTGCATGTTGCAGTTCGACTGGTGCATCGATCACCAGAACGCGATCCAACCAGGGGTAGGCTATGCGGCCACCCGCTTCAGTGAGCAAAGGGATCGCAACGATGGCATAAGGACTTTCAGCCGCCTGTGCCGCGCGTTGCAACTCTGCACGGATAGCCGGATGCGTGATTGCTTCGAGCGCTTTGCGTTGCGTCACATCTGCGAAAACAATTTTGCGCAGCGCGGAGCGGTCCAGCGTGCCATCCGGCAGCAGGACGCCTTGTCCGAAGCGGTCGATGATGCAATCGAGAACAGGACCCGGCATGACGACTTGCCGCGCAACCACATCGGCATCGATGACCGGTACACCCAGCTTCTCGAACTCCGCGGCCAGCGCGCTTTTGCCGGAGGCAATCCCGCCGGTCAGGCCGACGATGAAGTCGCTCATCGTCGTGCCAGAGTCAACGCAACCCCGCGAAGCGCAGGTAACCGTCCACCAGATCGTTACCCCAGAAGAACACCACCCAGCCGGCGATGGCGAGGTAGGGGCCGAACGGAATCGGCGTGGCGCGATCGCGGCCCTTGGCGACCAGCCAGGCCGAGCCCAGGATGGCGCCGACCAGCGAGGAGATCAGGATGATGGGCAGGATGCCTTTCAACCCGCACCACGCACCAAGCGCGGCCAAAAGTTTGAAGTCGCCGTGACCCATGCCTTCCTTGCCGGTGAGCTGCTTGAACAACCACCAGACCGTCCATAGCGAGACATAGCCCACCGCCGCGCCCAACAGCGCCGGCTTGGCCGGCATGTACAGGTTGTCCATCGAACCGACCAGGCCCAACCACATCAAGGGCAGGGTGAGCTGATCCGGCAATAGCTTGTGACGTAGATCGATGCCCGACATTGCCACCAGGAAGCAGCTCAGCACGATTGCACCGAAGCCCTGCCAACCAAAGCCGAACCGCCAGACGCTAGCCACACACAAGAAGGCCGTGAGCAGCTCCACCAACGGATACTGGATCGAGATCGGCTTGCCGCTATAGCGCGACTTGCCGCGCAGCATCACCCAACTCAGGACGGGGATGTTCTCCCACCACTTGAGCTTGTCGCCGGTCACCGGATCGTGCGAGGGTTCCACCACGATCCCCGGCGGCGGCGGCTCGTAGATATCGGGCAACTCCAAAATCTCGCGCGCATCCCGCCGCCACTGCCACTCCATACGCTTGGGCAAGCGCAGGATCACCACGTTCAGGAAGCTGCCGATCAGCAGTCCCAGTCCGGCCGCGGCAGGGAAGCCGAGACCGGGATGCTGGTCGAGAAATGCCATTACGTCTTATCCAACCACCGAGGCGAGCTTGAAGATGGGCAGGTACATGCCGATGACCATGCCGCCGACGATGGTACCAATGAACACCATGATCAGGGGTTCGATCAGGCTGCTGAGCGCATCGACCGCGTTGTTGACTTCCTGCTCGAAATACTCAGCCACCTTGAACAACATGGCATCCAGCGCGCCCGCTTCTTCGCCGATGGCGGTCATCTGCACCACCATGTGCGGAAACAGGTTGACCTGTTTCATCGCTACGTTGACCGGGTAGCCCACCGAGACGTCTTCGCGCATGCGCAGTACTGCTTTTTCGTAGACCGAGTTGCCTGTAGCACCGGCCACGATGCCCAGCGCCTCGACTAGCGGTACGCCGGCCTTGAATGTAACCGCCGTTGTCCGGGCGAATCTTGCAATTGAGCTGTTATGCATGATCTGGCCAATGATTGGCACTTTTAGCACTAAACGGTCCATGCCATGTTGCATTGCTGGTGAACGTTTGTACGCGAAAACAGAACCGATTGCAGCGCCAATAAGTGCGAACAGCATCAGCCACCACCAAGACACCATAAAGCGAGACAGGTTGACGATCATCTGTGTGAAAGCAGGCAGCTCAGCGCCAAAGCCTTTGAAGACATCTTCAAATTGGGGGACCACCCAAACAAGCAGGATTGCACTGACCAACATCGCCACCGCCATTACCATGGCAGGGTAGAACAGGGCCTTCTTGATCTTGCCTTTTAGGGCTTCAAGGTTCTCTTTGTAAGTGGCGACGGTGTCGAGCACAGTTTCCAGTACGCCTGCGCCTTCGCCTGCTTTGACCAAATTCCGATAGAGCTCATCAAATTGCACCGGGTGCTTGCTTACGGCTTCGTAAAGCGATGCCCCGCCTTCGATATCTGTCCTGATCTGGCCAACCATTGTGCGCATGCGCGGATTTTTCTGGCCGCTACCAATGATCTCTAGCGCGCCGACAATCGGCACGCCCGATTTCATCATGGTTGCCATCTGTCGGCTGAAAAATGAAATGTCTTTTGCGGAGACCTTCTTTCCTGCAGCGCCGAATAGTGGCTTCGGCTTAACTTTCACAACGAGGGGGGTAATGCCCTGGCGTCGCAGCTCGGCACGCAGCAGATTTGCATTGCGGGCCGTTTGTTCGCCTTTCATCTTGACGCCGCGCTTGTCTGTTCCCTCCCAGATAAACGGGCTCATCTGCTCCGCCAGTGCGGCGGTCTTCGTCTTGACTGCGTTACGTACTGCTGACATGTGAATTCCTCATCCGCCATCCCCAGGCGGATACCTGAAGGATGGTAACCCGTTACTGGATCGCTGGCACCTAATTTTCAGGTAGCAGATAGCTCCCCAACCGCCAGCCTGGACCTGACGTTCTGTGTCACCTAGTGACCCGCGAGGGCTCGGCAAGAAGTGGGTCGCAGTTCGCGTTTCTGCCTCTGTGCACCGCTGCGGTACTGCTGCATCATCTGATCCGGGAGCACTTTGACGGCGTGCAGAAAACTGGCACGCTTTCTGCTACAGGTACTCTGCACGTGGCACCTCGCTACGCGGCGCCCAAAGGGAGTGCTCCGTGGGCGAAGACATTAATTACTCTAGGGGATATTTATGAAGAAGCAACAGGGTTTCACTCTGATCGAACTCATGATCGTCATCGCGATCATTGCAATCTTGGCCGCCATCGCACTGCCGCAGTACCAGAACTATGTCGCAAAGTCGCAGGTCACTGCTGGTCTGGCCGAGCTGAGCCCGGGCAAGACGCAGTACGAAACTCTTTTGAACGAAGGCAAGGGCTCGACGCTGACGACTGCTGATGCAGTTGGTCTGCAGGCCTCGTCGACCACCAATCGCTGTTCGACGATTACGGTGTTGGCTCCGGATGCTACCACCGGTGCGCAGACTAACGCTTTGAGCTGCACGCTGGCCGGTAGTCCGCGTATTGTTGGTAAGAAGATCACTTGGGCTCGTGATACCAACGGTGTTTGGACCTGCTCGACTGATATCGCGACTGGTGATAAGGCAAAGTTCGCTCCAGCTACCTGTCAGTAATATTTGAACCTCTCATTAAAAACCCCGACTTAGGTCGGGGTTTTTTTTGATCATTTCGCCGACTTTATCGTAACGGGTCCTAGTGAATTCCCGGCTGAGGGGAGCTGATATGCGGATTGAGTTCTTCGCCAATAAGGAGATTAAAGGCTTCACACTGATCGAATTGATGATTGTAATCGCTATAATCGCCCTGCTTGCTTCCATAGCGATCCCGCAATATCAGACCTACGTTGCCAAATCTCAGGTGGCAGCCGGCTTGGCCGAAGTCAGCCCCGGGAAGACGCGCTACGAGATTTTGGTCAATGACAGCGAGGGCAGCACACTAACTTCAGCCTCCGCAATTGGTTTGACTGCGACTGCTACCAGTCGATGCAGTGGCATTAGTGTGCTTGCACCTGATGCTAGTGGTGCTCAAGCACACGCTATAGATTGCACGTTGCGCGGCAATCCACGTGTCAATGGCGCCAAGCTCACGTGGGCCCGGGATGCAAATGGTATTTGGACATGCAGCACGGATTTGCCCCCGGTAGACAAAGATCGCTTCGCCCCTGCATCATGCCGCTAGTTTGTCTCGTGTTAGAGCTTGGTGGCTGTATTTTTGGTCTGACATGGGCCACTTGGAAACAATGATGAATAGCGCCGTGACCGCAAATTTGGTGGGAATTACGGGCATCGCGCGCCGTCTGGTACAGGACGGCGCTGTCGAAGAGGCAGTTGCGCGATCTGCGATGGATCAGGCATATGCGGCAAAAGTTCCTCTGCCGCAATGGTTTGCTGAGAAGAAGTTGGTCACTGCTTCCCAGCTCGC
The DNA here is from genome assembly GCF_017746155.1 of Xanthomonas sp. D-36-1. Classification (NCBI taxonomy): domain Bacteria; kingdom Pseudomonadati; phylum Pseudomonadota; class Gammaproteobacteria; order Lysobacterales; family Lysobacteraceae; genus Xanthomonas; species Xanthomonas sp. D-36-1. The sequence goes on along the minus strand of NZ_JAGHWR010000046.1, from coordinate 32,488 downwards.
CGCTGCTAATGCGGTCGAGTTCGGTATGCCGCTGCTGGATGTGTCGGCGTTCGACGCCAGCCAAAACGCGGTCAAGCTGGTGAGTGAGGAACTACTCCAGAAACACCAAGTCCTGCCGCTGTTCAAGCGCGGCAACCGGCTGTTCGTGGGGGTGAGCAATCCGACCCAGACCCGGGCGCTGGATGACATCAAGTTCCACACGAACTTGGTAGTTGAGCCCATCCTTGTGGATGAAGATCAGATCCGTCGCACCCTGGAGCAATGGCAGGCCAGCAATGCTGCACTGGGCTCCGCGCTCGGTGACGACGAGGAGGGCATGGGGGATCTCGACGTCTCGGCCGGCGACGAGGACATGGGCGCCGGGGGGGATTCCGGGGTCGATGCCAAGGGTGATGACACGCCAGTGGTGAAGTTCGTCAACAAGGTGCTGGTGGATGCGATCAGGCGGGGAGCCTCGGACATCCATTTCGAGCCGTATGAAGACGACTACCGGGTGCGCTTGCGCATCGACGGCCTGCTGAAGAATGTGGCCAAGGCGCCGGTCAAGCTGAATCAGCGCATCGCAGCACGCTTGAAGGTGATGTCGCAGCTGGATATCGCCGAGAAGCGGGTGCCGCAGGACGGGCGCATCAAGCTCAACCTGTCCAAGACCAAGCAGATCGACTTCCGTGTCAGTACCTTGCCGACCCTGTTCGGTGAGAAGGTGGTGCTGCGTATCCTGGACGGCAGCGCGGCCAAGCTGGGTATCGACAAGCTGGGCTATGAGGCGGACCAGCAGAAGTTGTTCCTGGAAGCGATCCACAAGCCGTACGGGATGGTACTGGTGACCGGGCCGACTGGTTCGGGCAAGACGGTCTCGCTGTACACGGCGCTGGGGATCCTCAATGACGAAACGCGCAATATCTCCACTGCGGAAGACCCGGTCGAAATCCGCTTGCCTGGTGTCAACCAGGTGCAGCAGAACAACAAGCGTGGCATGACCTTCGCGGCAGCCTTGCGCTCGTTCCTGCGACAGGACCCGGACATCATCATGGTCGGCGAAATCCGTGACCTGGAGACGGCCGAGATTGCGATCAAGGCGGCGCAGACCGGTCACATGGTGCTGTCGACGTTGCACACCAACGATGCGCCGCAGACCATCGCCCGTTTGATGAACATGGGCATTGCGCCCTACAACATCACCTCGTCAGTGACGCTGGTGATCGCGCAGCGTCTGGCGCGGCGGTTGTGCAACAACTGCAAGCGCAAGTCGACGCTTCCTGACAACGCATTGCTGGCCGAAGGGTTCACGCCTGCCCAGCTTGCCGCCGGGATCGAGCTGTATGAGGCGGTCGGTTGCGATGAGTGCACCGAAGGCTACAAGGGGCGTACCGGTATCTACCAGGTGATGCCGATGACCGACGAAATCGGCGCGATCGTGCTGGAGGGCGGCAACGCGATGCAGATCGCCGAGGCCGCGCAGGCGATCGGTATCCGCGATTTGCGGCAGTCGGCGTTGATGAAGGCTGCGCACGGGGTGACCAGCCTGGCGGAGATCAATCGAGTGACGAAGGACTAAGCGCCCTCATCCGCCCTTCGGGCACCTTCTCCCGCGAGCGGGAGAAGAAAGCTGCAACGCGATCTCCCGCAAGCGGGAGAAGAGGGCGGGACGGCGATGCAGATCGCCGAGGCCGCGTAGGCGATCGGTATCCGCGATTTGCGGCAGTCGGCGTTGATGAAGGCTGCGCACGCGGTGACCGGCCTGGCGGAAATCACTCGAGTAACCAAGGAAGAGGGCTGGGAATCGGGGAGTCGGGATTAGGGAATCGGAACAGCTTGGTGACCCGGAATAGCCTGGGACCCATACGGTCCAGGCTGTTTTGTCTGGACAACAGCGTCGAGCATTGCAGCCGGCTACCGGGAGCTGACGCATGAGCCGGTCCATCGCAGTGTCTCCCACACAGGCCATCGAGGCCGGCAACTGCGCTTTTACGATTCCCGATTCCCCACTCCCGATTCCTGCTCTGCTACTCCATCCCCAGCTTCTTCAGCTTGTAACGCAGCGCCCGAAACGTGATGCCCAACTGCGCAGCAGTCTTGGTCTTGTTCCAGCGGTTTTCTTCCAGCGCCTTCTGGATCGCGGCGCGTTCCAGTTGTTCGATGTAGGACGGCAGCGCGGCTGAGGCGGGGTCGATGTCGACGACGGCTTCGCGCGGTTCGGCCGCGGCACCTCCTGAGGGGGCGGCCAGACGGTGGCCGCCGTGGGCGGGCAGGCGCAGGTCGGTGGCGCTGATCTGGTCGTCTTCGGCCAGGGCCAGGGCGCGTTCGAGGATGTTTTCCAGTTCGCGCACGTTGCCGGGGAAGCCGTAGTGATTCAATGCGTCGAGCGCCGATTGGGTCAGCAGCGGAGTGGGGCGGCCGTGGCTGTGTGCCAGCCGCGCGATGATGGCCGCGGCCAGCTGCGGCAGGTCGCCACCGCGTTCGCGCAGCGGCGGCACACGCAACTCGATCACGTTGATGCGGTAGTACAGGTCATGCCGAAAGCGGCCGTCGGAGACCAGGTCGCCCAGATCCTTGTGGGTTGCCGAGAGGATGCGCACATCCACCAGCGATTCGCTGGATGCGCCGACCGGTCGCACCGACTTTTCCTGGATGGCGCGCAGCAGCTTGACCTGCATTTGCAACGGCAATTCGGCCACTTCGTCCAGGAACAAGGTGCCGCCGTGCGCGGCCTGGAACAGCCCGGGCTTGTCGGCATGCGCGCCGGTGAAGCTGCCTTTCTTATGGCCGAAGAATTCGCTTTCCATCAGCTCGGCGGGAATGGCGCCGCAGTTGACCGGCACGAACGGGCCGGCGGCGCGTGCGCCTTGTTCGTGGATGGTACGTGCGACCAGCTCCTTGCCCACGCCCGATTCGCCGACGATGTAGACCGGCGCCTGGCTGCGCGCCACCTTGCCGATGGTGGCGCGCAGGCTTTCCATGGCGCTGGAGTCGCCAAGCAGGCGGCTGGCCTGTTCCGGTGGCGGCGGTGGCGGAGCGGGGCGGTCGCGGTTGTTCAATTCCAGCGCATGCTTGACCAGGCCGCGCAGCACGCCGATGTCGACCGGCTTGCTGACGAAATCGAAGGCGCCGGCTTTCAGTGCTTCCACGGCCAGGTCCATGCTGCCGAAGGCGGTGATCATCGCCACCGGCGTCTGCGGGTAGTGTTTTGCGATTTCGGTGACCAGTTCGATGCCGTTTCCGTCTGGCAACCGCATGTCGGTCAGGCACAAATCGTAGGGATTGTTGGCCAGCAACTCGCGCGCCTCGGCCAGGTTGGCAGCGGTGCTGATGCGCAGGCCCATGCGGCCCAGGGTGAGAACAAGCAACTCGCGGATATCACGCTCGTCATCGACAACCAGGGCGCTTTTGGGTTCGTTCATGGGACGCACGATAGCCCAGCGTGATGACGGTCGACAATTGTCGAGCGGGTCGCCGCCCAACCGTTCACCTGCTGCGCGGGCGCATCGTTGCGGTTTTCAGCACGTTTGCAAGGCGCCGATGCCAGTCGGCGATGCGGGGCTGTAGATGTGCTGCGTCGCCAAACGCGTCTGCATACGAAAGCCTTGCTTGCGCAGGCCCGCAAGCCCTGCAAGCCAACTACCGCATGGCGTTTGCGTCTTCGCCAATTGCAACGGTCTGCTATCGATCACGCTGCTCGCTCTGCTCGTTATTGTCACATCAGGCATCCCGCTCGACCGATCGCCAGGTCCTTACTTGCCGAGCAATCCGTTGGGGCCTTGCAACGAGATCCGGAAGCACGCGCCGCCGCCGGGGACCGCGACGTAGTCCAGTTGCGCCTGGTTGGCGCGGCAGAGTTCCTGGGCGATGTACAGGCCCAGGCCGGTGCCGTGTTCGGAGGTGGTGTAGAACGGGCGGAACAGTTGTGCCGCCACGGCGTCGGGGATGCCTGGGCCGCGGTCGATCACATCGATCACTGCCTTGCGCTCGAGGCGTTCGACGTGCAGCTTGACCCGTGCCGGTTCATCCATCACCCGGCCGTACTTGAGTGCGTTGTGCACCAGCGCGGTGAGGATCTGATGCAGGTGCTTGGGGTCGACCAAGGCATGCACGGAGCTACCCTGGATGCCGGCCTCCAGGATGTCGGTTTCCATCGACAAGGTCTGGCGGTATTCGACCACGAAGCGGCGCACGAATGCGGCCAGGTCCAGATTGTCCGGGGTGGCGCGTTCCCGGCGCGCCAGCGCGAGGACGCTTTCGACGATGCCGTTGGTGCGCTGGCATTGCTGGTGGATGATCTGCAGCAGGCGGCGGTCGGCATCGCCGATGTCCGGCGATTCCTCCAGCAACTGCGAGGCGTAGCTGATGGCGGCTAGCGGGTTGCGGATCTCGTGCGCCAGGCTGGCCGAAAAGCGGCCCATGGCCGACAGGGTCAGCGACTCGGCACGGCGCGACACCACCGTGGCGTCGTCCAGAAACACCAGCGCCAGGTCGCTGTCGGCAAGCAGGCGCACGAAGCGCGGCTGCACTTCCGGGCGGTCGGCGCCGAGTTGCAGCGGCGCTTCTTCCTCGCGCCAGCCGCTGCGCCAGCGCTGCAGCCGGCGCGCCAGTTCCGGGGTGAGCGCCACCAGCGACAGGTCGGTGGACGGGGTGCGCTGGTCGCCATCGCCCAGCAAGCTCAGCGCCGCTTCGTTGGCCAACGAGATATGGTTGTGGGTATCCACCACCAGCACGCCGGTGCGCATGCGTCGGATGATCAGCTCGTTGATCTCGTACAGATTGGCGACCTGGGCGCCGCGTTCTTCGGCCAGCATCTGGTTGCGACGGGCGCGCGCGGCGATTTGTTCGCAGATGAAGGCCACCGCGACGTAGCTGGTGGCAAACATTGCCAGCTCCGCCACCGGGCGGGTAGCGCCGCCGCCTTCGAGCAGGGTCCACAGGTATTCCAGCAGGATGGCGGCGCTGGCGAGTACCGCGATGCTCATGCCGTAGCGCAGCCGCAGCAGGATGGAGGCGGCCGCCACGTTGAACAGCAGCATCATCGCAATCCCGGCGCTGGCACCGGGCAGCGCGTGCGTGGCCAGGGTGGCGGCAAGGATGTCGGCCATTACCGCGCACAGCACGGTCGGGGTGAGGCGGCGTTCGCCGCGGCCCCAGAACAGCAGCGGGATCGCCATGCACAGGTAGCCGATCGCCACGCCGGCGGCCAGGCGCGGGTAGCGCGGCTCGGGGATGGCGTCGGACAAGGGGCTGAACACCAGTGCGGCGATCAGGCCGGCCACCAGCACCCGGTACAGCGAGAAAAAGTACAGCTCGCGCTGCGGCGCGGACTGGATCCGGGCGATGAGCGATGCGATGGATGCCAAGCCGATTCCCCGCTGGAGCGAGCCGCGAGTATAGGCAGGTGCGCGGTCTGCGCAGCGCTTGCGCACAGAGTCGGCCGGCGCGCAAGCGCTGCGATCGGGCGGCCAATCCCGTCGAATTTTGCGCCGCACGGCGTGGTCGGCCACAATAGGCGGCCCGTTCGCGTCCCATGACGTGCCGCCCCGGCGGTCTGCGTTGCACGCAGCGGTCGTTTCCTTTTCCCACGGTGACGCATGAATTTCCACGAATACCAGTCAAAACAGCTGCTTGCCGAGTACGGCATCCCCGTTCCGGCCGGCAAGGTCGCGGCGACCCCGGACGAAGCGGTTGAAGTCGCCAATTCCCTGGGCAATGGCCCCTGGATGGTGAAGGCGCAGATCCACGCGGGCGGCCGCGGTAAGGCTGGCGGCGTCAAGTTCTGCAAGACCACCGACGATGTGAAGGCCGCAGCAGCCAAGATGCTCGGCACCAAGATGTCCACCTACCAGACCGCCGGCGTCGAGCTGCCGATCAACCTGGTGCTGGTCACCACGGCCGGTGAGATCGTCAAGGAGCTGTACCTGTCGATCCTGGTCGACCGCGGGACCAAGACCATCACCTACATCGCCTCCAGCGAGGGCGGCGTGCAGATCGAGCAGGTGGCGGCCGAAACCCCTGAGCTGATCCACGCGCTCAATGTGGATTTCGTCGAAGGCGTGCAGGGCTACCACGGCCGCGATTTCGGCTTCAAGCTCGGCCTGAACGCCAAGCAGGCCGGCCAGTTCGCCAGCATCATGGTGAACCTGTATCGCCTGTTCAACGAAAAGGATCTGGCGCTGGTTGAAATCAACCCGCTGGCGATCCTGGACGACGGCAACCTGTACGCGCTGGACGGCAAGTTCGACAGCGACGACAACGCCGCGTTCCGTCAGAAGCAGCTGGTCGCCATGCGCGACAAGACGCAGGAAGACGAAACCGAAGTGACCGCGTCGGAGCTGGACATCAACTACGTCACGATGGACGGCAACATCGGTTGCATGGTCAATGGCGCAGGCCTGGCCATGGCCACCATGGACGTGATCAAGCTCAATGGCGGCGAGCCGGCGAACTTCCTGGACGTGGGCGGCGGTGCGAACAAGCAGCGCGTTATCGAGGCGTTCAAGCTGATCCTGTCCTCGGACAAGGTCGAAGGCATCTTCGTCAACATCTTCGGCGGCATCGTCCGCTGCGACATGATCGCCGAAGGCATCATCGCCGCGGTCAAGGAAGTGGGCGTCAAGGTTCCGGTCGTGGTGCGCCTGGAAGGCACCAACGTGGAAGAAGGCAAGCAGCTGCTGCGCGACAGCGGCATGGCCATCATCCCGGCCGACAACATCAACGACGGTGCCAAGAAAGTCGTTGAAGCTGTCAAGAACGCCGCCTGATCCACGACACCGAAGGAATTATCCATGTCCGTTTTGATTAACAAGAACACCAAGGTGATCGTGCAGGGCTTTACCGGCCAGCAGGGCACCTTCCACGCCACTCAGATGGTCGAGTACGGCACCCAGGTCGTCGGCGGCGTGACGCCGGGCAAGGGCGGCACCACCCACATCAATCTGCCGGTGTTCAACACCGTCGCCGATGCGGTCGAGGCCACCGGCGCCGACGCCTCGGTGATCTACGTGCCGCCGCCGTATGCGGCCGATGCGATCCTTGAAGCGGCTGCGGCCGGCATCAAGGTCATCGTGTGCATCACCGAAGGCATCCCGGTGCTGGACATGCTGCGCGTCAAGAACGTGCTGACCCGTTCGCATCCGGACACCGTGCTGATCGGGCCGAACTGCCCCGGCGTGATCACCCCGGGCGAGTGCAAGATCGGCATCATGCCGGGCCACATCCACAAGCCGGGCAAGATCGGCATCGTGTCGCGCTCGGGCACCCTGACCTATGAGGCGGTCAAGCAGACCACCGAAGTGGGCCTGGGCCAGAGCACCTGCATCGGCATCGGTGGCGACCCGATCAACGGCCTGAACTTCGTCGACTGCCTCAAGCTGTTCAACGAAGACCCGCAGACCGAAGGCATCATCATGGTTGGCGAAATCGGTGGCGACGCCGAGGAAGCCGGTGCCGAGTACATCAAGAACCACGTCAAGAAGCCGGTGGTCGGCTTCATCGCCGGTGCCTCGGCGCCGGCCGGCAAGCGCATGGGCCACGCCGGTGCGATCGCATCGGGCGGCAAGGGCACGGCCGAAGGCAAGTTCGCGGCGATGGAAGCCGCTGGCGTCAAGACCGTCCGTTCGCCGGGCGATCTGGGTGCGGCGATCGCTGCGCTGGTGAAGTAAGCACGCCCCACGCGCAAGCGTGTGAGCGTCAGAAAGGCCGCCTTCGGGCGGCCTTTCTTGTTGTTGGGGCGTGGGAGCTTGCCCTCATCCGCCCTTTGGGCACCTTCTCCCGCAGGCGGGAGAAGGGAGTGGCGAGCGCAGGTGTGAGTGTTGTGGCGATAGGAGCTACGACTGTGCAGCATCAGCATCAGCATCAGCATCAGCAGAAGCAGAAGCAGCAGAAGCAGTAGCAGCAGAAGCAGTAGCAGCAGTAGCAGTAGTAGCAGTAGCAGTAGCAGTAGCAGAAGGTTAGACGCAGACCGATCCACCGACTGCCTTTCGCCCTGGATTTCCCCTCTCCCGCGTGCGGGAGAGGGGCAGGGGTGAGGGCGCTTTCCTTACACCTCCCAACGGCCGCAGCCGATAGCGAGCAGTGGCGCTCGACACCAAGCTGTGAGCTCCCCAGACCTGGGAGCTTCCGATGCGCACCGGTGAAAAGATCCGCTTTGCAAGAACCTTGCGGCGCGAGATGACCGCTGCCGAGCGTTTGCTTTGGTACCGACTACGTGATCGGCGTCTGTTGGGATTCAAGTTCCGCAGGCAGTGTCCGGTCGGCCCGTATGTCGCCGATTTCGCCTGTCTGGAACGCGCGTTGATCGTAGAACTTGACGGCAGCCAACATCTGGATGCGCCCTCCGATGCCGCGCGCGAGGCCTTCCTGCACCGAAAAGGCTTCCAGTTGCTGCGCTTCTGGAATAATGAAGTGCTGGTGCGCACCGACGCTGTCTGCGACGCGATTGCGCAACGGCTGTGCGTTGCCCGCTTCTCTCTTCCTCCTTCCGGCGTTCGGTAGGAATCTGCAAAAGGCTGCCGATATGTCCCAGACCCTCCGCATCGCCATGGCCCAGTTCGACTTCCCGGTCGGCGGCGTGACGCAGAATACCGATCGCATCATCGAGTACATCGCAGCGGCGCGCGACGAGTTCGAGGCCGACATCGTGCTGTTTCCCGAATTGGCGATCAGCGGGTATCCGCCGGAAGACTTGCTATTACGGCCGGGATTCCTCGCTCATTGCGAACAGGCGTTGGCACGGATTGCGGCGGCCACGCGCGGCATCGTGGCGGTGGTCGGCTGGCCGCAAAGCGCCGGCAGCGTGGTCTACAACGCCGCCAGCGTGTTGCGCGACGGGCGGATCGAAGCCACCTACCGCAAGCGCGAACTGCCCAACTATGCGGTGTTCGACGAGCGTCGGTATTTCGACGTGGACCCGGATGGCGAGAACTGCGTGGTCACGGTCAAGGGCGTGCAGGTGGGCGTGGTGATCTGCGAAGACCTCTGGTTCGCCGAGCCGTTGGCCAACACGGTGCGGGCAGGCGCGGAGTTGGTGTTGGTGCCCAATGCCTCGCCGTACGAGCGTGGCAAGCATGCGCAACGCGATGCCTTGCTGGCCGAACGCACCCGCGAGAGCGGGGCAGCGATTGCCTATCTCAACGTCGTGGGCGGGCAGGATGCACTGGTGTTCGATGGCGCCTCGGTGGTTGCCGATGGCGACGGCACCGTGCATCCCGCCGCGGCAGCGTTCGTGGACCAGTGGCTGGTGGTGGACTACGCGGCCGGCGAGCGCAGCTTCACGCCGGTGGTATGGGTGGATGACGGCGACGAGAGCATGGACGCGCTGGCCTGGCGCGCGGTGGTGCGCGGGCTGCAGGACTATTGCCGCAAGAATGGCTTCAGCAAGGTCTGGCTGGGCCTGTCCGGCGGCATCGATTCGGCACTGGTGTTGGCGATGGCGGTGGATGCGCTGGGCGGCGACAACGTGACCGCCGTGCGGCTGCCGTCGCGCTATACCGCCAATCTGTCCAACGACCTGGCCGACGAGCAATGCCGCGCGCTGGGCGTGAAGCTGGAGACCATCGCGATCGAGCCGGCGTTCGAAGGCCTGCTCGGCGCGCTGGGGTCGATGTTCAAAGGTACCCAGCCGGACATCACCGAAGAAAACCTGCAGTCGCGCAGCCGTGGCGTGATCCTGATGGCGCTGTCGAACAAGTTCGGCGGGCTGGTGCTGACCACCGGCAACAAGAGCGAATACGCAGTGGGCTACGCCACCATCTATGGCGATATGTGCGGTGGCTATGCGCCGCTCAAGGACCTGTACAAGACGGAGGTGTTCGGCCTGGCGAAATGGCGCAACACCGTCGGCGGCGCACCGGTGATTCCGCCGGCGGTGATCGCGCGCCCGCCGTCGGCTGAGTTGCGCGACAACCAGACCGACCAGGATTCGCTGCCGCCGTACGATGTGCTCGACGGCATCCTGTATCGCTACGTCGATCAGGAGCAGTCGCGCGACGACATCGTTGCGGCCGGCTACGCGGCCGATACCGTCGAGCATGTGCTGCGCCTGGTGCGGCTCAATGAGTGGAAGCGCCATCAGTCCGCGCCCGGGCCCAAAGTGTCGCGGCGTGCATTCGGTCGCGAACGGCGCTATCCGATCACCAACGGGTATCGCGGGCAGTAATTCGAACAGCGAATCCGGTCACTCGGCTGACGCAGTGGTTGCCGCTGCGCTGGCTGGCGGCTGGGCGAACCGCGTGAGCAGATCCAGGGGCGGTTTTGGTCGGGCCAGGTCGTACATCAGGCCAAAGTGGCCTTCAGGCCCCTGGATGGTGGCCTGGTCCAGTAATTCGTAGACATTCACCTCGGCCACCACGTCGGCATAGTTGTCACGCACATTGCGCAACAGCTGCGCCAGGCTGTCGTAACAGCCACGGTCACCTGCGCTGCCGCCAGTGGTGCTGCCTGTATAGATCTCCGCACAGTTCAGCTCGTTGAAGAACACCGGGGTGTTGTAGGTGCGCGCGGCAGTGCGCAGCTGGCCCAGATACAAGTCCGTCCAGTAACCGGCATCCTGGTAGAACGCGTAGTAGTGTAAGCTGATGTGGTCGAAGTTGAAGCCGGCCGCTTTGGCCTTTGCCAAAAACCACAGGGAGCCGTTGCGATCGCCCGGGCAACGCGCGTTGGCGCTGCGATCGTCGCTATTGCAGGCGGTGATGTTGATGGTGAAGCGCAGGCCGGCGCCCAGTTCGTCGGATGCCTGGCGCATGCCCAGGTACATCGTGGTCATTGCGGCGATGCGGGTGTCGGCTTCGGCGCGGACCAGATCCTGTTCGTTGCCGATTTCCCAGACCTTGATGTCTGTGGCATAGCGGCGTGCCAGCTGGTAGCCGATCTCGCGCGACATCGGGTAGACCATCGGGCGCAGGGTGATGCCGTACTTGCGCGCCAAGGGGACGAGCGCATCCAGCGTGGCGTAGTCGCGCGGATCGATATCGAACCGGTAGCTGCGCAGGTTGCGTGCTGCCAGCAATTTGAAGCGTGCCTCGGCCTGGGTCAGGGCGTAGCCGGGGCGGCTGTCGTGGGCGTTGACGCCGTAGACGATGGGGGCTGCGGTGGCGCTGGCGGTCACGGCCGTCAGCCAGAGCATGAGCAGCAAAGCGATGAGGGCACGAGACATGCGGCTTCCTTGGCTGGCGCTCGCAGGCAGTCGGAACTGGTTCGGGATGAGTATAGACAGCAGGCCCGAGGCATGAGGTGACCTGGGGCCGGTTCCAGGCAGATGCCGGCTCCGGCAAGGTTCCAGGATGCGCGCACAGGCTCCGGCAATGCGTTTGCGCGCAGGGCAAGCGACTGCACGCCGCAGGTGCGTTAGCGGCGGCAATCGCCGCCGTGTCGTCGTCGGTGTTGCACGTGCGGTGCTGCCGTCAGCATCGCCGCAACAAAAAAGAGGCCTTTCGGCCTCTTTTCGGTCATGCGCTGCGCCTGATATCTCAGTCGCGATTCATCTGCGAATTGCTTTGCCCGGTCGCGGCGGATTTTTCGCCGGCAAACGGGTTGAGCTTGCGGATGGCCCACGGGTATTTCGGCCAGTTGCCGGTCAGCCACGGGTGCTGCGGGTCGTTGAGCTCCAGCACGCGGCGTGCGTCGGCTGCCAAGGTCTTGTTGCCCAGGTGCGTGTAGGCCTCGGCCAGCACTGCGACCGCGTCGTACTGGAAGGCGCTCTGCGGATAGGTTTCGAGCAGGTAGTTGGCACGACCGGCGGCCGACACCCAGGCATCGCGGCGCAGGTAGTACAGCGCGTTGTCCAATTCATGCTGGGCGAAGATGTCGCGCAACTCGATCATGCGCTTGCGTGCGTCGGCGGCGTAACGGCTGTTGGGGTAGCGATCGGTGACGGTATTGAAATCGTTGTAGGCCTGCTGCGGCGAAGACAGGTCGCGGCGGCTCGGGTCCAGCGACCACACGCGGCGCAGGAACACCGTGTCGCGGTTGCTGTTGGCCAGCCCGCGCAGGTAGTACAGATACGAGATGTTGCGGTGGGTCGGGTAGGTACGGATGAAGCGGTCGACGCTGGAGACGGCGTCGTCGTGCTTGCCGGCCTTGTACTGGGCGTAGGCGGTTTCGATCATCGCCTGCTCGGTGTACGGGCCATACGGGTACTGGGCGATCAGGCGCTTGTAGCTGGCTTCGGCGCCGGCCCAGTTGCCTTTCTCCATCAGGTTATGACCCTTGCCGTAGAGCTGCTCGACCGGCATGCCCTCGTCGGGATTCTTGTCCTTGGCGCCGCGGTGGCAGCCGGTGACGACGAACGCCATGACCAGCATGAGGGCAATCAGGCGCGCAGGCGCGGAAAACGTGGACCGTCGGATCATGGGTCTGGGCAGGACGCATCAGGAAAACGAAAGCGCGATGATAGCCTAGTGGCCTGTCCGGCGACTGACTCCCGCCGCCCGGACCCCCAAATTCCCGCTTTTGCCCGAGTGCCCGTGTCCATGTCCGACCCATCTGCCGAACCCCTCGACCCGTCCATCCGCCAGGCGATCGTGCCCGACAACGCCGCCGGACGCCGTTTCGACGCAGTGCTGGCCGAGCTGTTCCCGGAATTTTCGCGCTCGCGGCTGTCGGAATGGATCAAGTCCGGCGATGCGCTGCTGGACGGCGAAATGGCGCGCCCGCGCGATACCTTGCGCGGTGGCGAGAGCGTGCAGGTGCAGGTGGTGCTGGAAACCCAGACCCACGCTGCGCCGCAGGACATCCCGCTGAGCGTGCTGTACGAAGACGAGCAGGTGCTGGTGATCGACAAGCCGGCCGGCCTGGTGGTGCATCCGGGCGCCGGTAATCCGGACCGGACCCTGGTCAATGCGCTGCTGTTCCGCGACCCGGCGCTGGCCTCGGTGCCGCGCGCCGGGGTGGTGCATCGCCTGGACAAGGACACCAGCGGCGTGATGGTGGTAGCGCGCACCGTGCAGGCGCAGACCGCGCTGGTGGAGCAGCTGTCCGCGCGCGAGGTGCATCGCCAGTATCTGGCCGTGGTGGTGGGCGCGCTGGTCTCCGGCGGCACCGCCAATGCCCCGATCGATCGCCACCCGCGCGACCGCCTGAAGATGGCGGTACGCGACGATGGCCGCGATGCGGTCACGCATTACCGCCTGCGCGAGCGCTTCCGTGCGCACACCGCGCTGGAATGTCGGCTCGAAACCGGGCGTACCCATCAGATCCGCGTGCACATGGCGCACCTGAAATCGCCAATCGTCGGCGACCCGCTGTACGGCGGCGCGCTCAAGCTGCCCAAGGGCGCCACCGATGAGCTGGTGCACGAATTGCGCACCTTCAAGCGCCAGGCGCTGCACGCTGAAACCCTGGAATTCCTGCATCCGGTCAGCGGCGAGCCGGTCCGGGCCAGCGCGCCGGTGCCGGCCGATCTGCAGCGCCTGATGACTGTGCTGCGCGAAGACAGCGCACGCGCCGCCGAGCTGGCACGCCGCTGAGATGTCCATGGCTGCGGCCTTCATCCTGCCAGCCGACTGGCCGGCGCCGCCGCGCATCCGTGCGCTGACCACGCTGCGTCACTGTCTGGGCGGCTCGCTGCCGCCGTTCGACACGCTCAACCTCGGTAACCGCAACAGCGCCGAAGGCGATGTGCCCGAGCAGGTGGAGCGCAACCGAGCGCTGCTGGCCGCGACCCTGCAGCTGCCGAGCACGCCGCATTGGCTGCGGCAGGTCCATGGCGTGGACGTGGTGCGGCTGGATGCACCACCCGCTGCGCCCGATTCCGCCGAGCGCGCGGCGGATCAGCGACCAGGCGCGCACGAACCGGTCGCCGATGCTGCAGTGACGTCGGCGCCTGGCGTGGTACTGGCAATCCTCACGGCCGATTGCCTGCCGGTCGTGTTCGCCGCCGTCGATGGCAGCGAAGTTGCTGCTGCGCATGCCGGCTGGCGCGGGCTGGCTGACGGCGTGCTGGAGCGCAGCATGGCCGCAATGCGGACGCCACCGCAGCGACTGGTGGCCTGGCTGGGGCCGGCCGCGGGACCGCAGGTGTATGAAATCGGCGAGGACGTGTTCGACGCCTTCGTTGCGCACGATGCACAGGCGCAACGCGCGTTTGTCGCCACGCGCCCGGGGCACTGGCGGGTGGATCTGTATGCGCTGGCACGCCAGCGGCTGCAGCAGGCCGGCGTGCCGGCCGATGCGGTGCATGGCGGCGGGTTGTGCACCATTTCCGAGCCGCAACGCTTCTTCTCGCACCGTCGCGATCGCCGCAGCGGACGCATGGCCACACTGGCCTGGATTGTCCCCTGAACACGCCCCTGTTCGCCCAAGTGCTGGGGCAGGACGCGTTCGCGCAACTGCCTGCGCCAGTGCGCGCGCTGCACTCGGTGCGGCAGCGGCAGCGCTTTGCCGGACGCGCACAGATTCAGCGCGGTGGACATGCGCTGGTGCCGTTGCTGGCGCTGCTGAGCCGTCTGCCGCGTAGCGGCGAGGTGGCGGTGGAAGTGGACTTTCTGGCCGACACGCACGGCGAGCGCTGGCATCGGCGCTTTGACGGCATGCCGATGCATTCGCGGCTATGGCGCCATGGCGACAGCTTGGGCGAACACCTGGGTGCGGTGCGCTTTGAATTTTCGCTGCAGGCCGATGCGCAATCGTTGTATTGGCAGGCTACCGGCGTGTGGGCGTTCGGGATGATGCGGTTGCCTGCACGCTGGTTCCGGCAGGTGCGCTGCCGCGAGCATGCCGACGACGGCCGTTACGGGTTTCTGGTGGACGTGCAGTTGCCGCTGGTAGGACCGTTCATTCGTTACGAGGGCTGGCTTGAACCGCGCTGATCCATCGCCTGCTGCGCCGCCTGTGGGGCGCGCCACCATCGTCTTCGACGGCGTGTGCCTGCTCTGCAATGGCTGGGTCAAATTCCTGCTGCGCCACGATCGGCGTGGGCGCTATCGCTTTGCTGCCATGCAGGGGCAAGCCGGGCGCGCACTGTTGCAGCAGCACGGTCTGGACCCAGACGACCCCCTGTCGTTTCTACTGGTGGACGCCACCGGTGCCTGGACCGACAGCGACGCGATCGTGCGCGTGCTTGCGGGATTGGGCGGACTCTGGCGGCTGAGTGGGGTGCTGCGCCTGGTCCCACGTCGCGTGCGCGATCTCGGCTACCGGCTGATCGCACGCAATCGTTACCGCTGGTTCGGCCGCAGCGATCACTGCCTGCTGCCCACGCCCGAGCAGCACGCGCGGTTTCTGGACTGACGCAGTGCGCCCGGCATCGGGGCGCTGGCCTGAGGTGCGCTGCATCGCATCGCATTGCGATGCAACGCAACGCAACGCGAACCTACGCAGGAACGGGGCGATGCTGCGCCTCGCTCGGCTGGCCTCAGCAGCGCAGCTGTTGATGGATGGCATTTCTGCCCAAACCCGGTCGCGCCCGGGTGCGCTCCTACGAATCGCCAAGCATGCCGGGCTTATGCCGCGTTGTGGAAGCTGGCGCGCGCGAGGTTGGAGGTGCTCGGGCGGGTGTCGGATTGCAGGCGGAAGATCGAGACCGCATCGGCCAGTTCCACCGCCTGTTCTTCCAAGCTGCGCGCGGCGGCGGTGGCTTCTTCCACCAGCGCGGCGTTGCGTTGGGTGACCTCGTCCAACTGCGCGACCGTGCGGTTGACCTGCTCGATGCCACTGGACTGCTCGGCGCTGGGCGAGGTGATCTCGCTCATGATGTCGGTGACGTGTTTGACCGAGCCGACGATCTCGCGCATGGTCGCGCCGGCGCGGTGCACCAAGCCCGAACCCAGCTCCACCTTGTCGGTGGAATCGGCGATCAGCGTCTTGATTTCCTTGGCCGCATCGGCCGAGCGCCGCGCCAGGGCACGCACTTCCGAGGCGACCACCGCAAAACCGCGGCCCTGTTCGCCGGCACGTGCGGCTTCCACTGCGGCATTGAGTGCCAGGATGTTGGTCTGGAACGCGATGCCGTCGATCACCCCGATGATCTCGCCGATCTTGCGCGAGGCGGTGCTGATCTGGCCCATGGTGGCGACCACCTCGTCCATCACCTGGCCGCCGCTCTGCGCCACGTCGCCGGTGCCGACGACCAGGCGATTGGCCTGCAGCGCGCTCTCGGCGTTTTGCTTCACGGTGGAGGTGAGTTCTTCCATCGAGCTGGCGGTTTCTTCCAGATTGGCCGCCTGTTGCTCGGTGCGCTCGGAAAGATCCATGTTGCCGGCGGCGATTTCCACCGCGGCCTGGCGGATGGTGTCCGATGCGGTCTGGATGCCGCCGATGATCTCGGTCAGGCGGGTGACGGTCTGGTTGGTGTCGTCGCGCAAGCGCGCGAAGATACCGTGCGCATCGCCATCCACACGCTGGGTGAGGTCGCCTTCGGCCAGCGCGCCGATCACGCGCGCCAGTGCGGCCAGATGGGTTTCCACCGAGTCGTAGATGCGGTTGATGCCTTGCGCCAGGCTCAGCAGCACACCGTCCATGCCGTCGATCTGCATGCGACGGCTGAAATCGCCAGCGGAGGCGGCGTCGATGATCTGGATCAGTCCCTGCTCGGCATTGACCTGCGCGGTGACGTCCATCCACTGCGCGATGGTGCCGAGCTTGGTGCCGTCGGCGGCGATGATCGGGCTGTACACGAAGTCGATCTGGCGGCCGAAGAACGGCGCACGCACGGCCTTGGAGGCATTCAACGCGCGCATGCGGTCGATCGCGGCCTGGCTGTCGGGATAGATGTCGCCGATGCTGCCGCCGACGAAGCCTTCGGCATGGAAGCTGGGGCGGAAGCTCTGTACATCCGGCTCGATCAGCTTGAGCATGGCGAGCAGTTTGCGGTTGGCAAACAGCACCTGGCCATCGTCGTCGGCGATGCGGATCATGGTGTCCAGATCGTCCAGCGCCTTGATCACGAACTGGCCATGGCGCAGGCCTTGCTCCATCACGTCGATGCGGATGGCGAGCTTGTCCTTGGCATCCTGCAACGCATGCAGCAACGGCGCGAGGTCGCCGGAGGCGTTGCGCAGGTCCAGACGCTGGGTGCGTCCTTCGCCGATCGCCACCGCCGCGCGCATTGCCTGCTGCAACTGGCCGTCGTGACGCCGGCGCGACCACCACCAGAGCCCGGCGCTTGCCGCGCCCAACACCAGCAGGGCGGGCAGCACGCGTCCGAGCCCGCTCAGGAAGCCGCCGGGTACCAGCGTGGCGGCATAGCAGGCCAGCAACGCCAGCAGCGCGATATGTGCAGCGGCGGGCAGCCATGCGGTCCAGGTAGCGCGCGCAACGTGCCGACCGGCAGGCGGTTGGGCAACGGGGGCGGCATCGTGTGCAAGCGACATAGGCTGAGTCCAGCTGGGTGATCTGAGAAGGGGGAGCGGTATCGGCAGTCCATGGCCCGCAATGGGGGTATCGGCGGCTGAGTCCGAATCATGATGATGTGAAGGCGCCGTTCGTCAGAATGTGGAAACCAAGTCTCGAAATGGCGGGATGTCATTGATATGGAAGCGATTTCAGTTCGTCAGGGTATGTGCGTCGGGTGCGATCAAATGCGCCCGCGCGTCAATTTGATTGTAAATTCCGCGTGAAAAATCTCTATGCGGGTCGAATGCCCTGCAATGTCGGCGAACTGCGATTTAGGGTGGCCAAACCCCTCCGGAAATGGTGCGGGTTGGCTTGTCGACCTGCGCGGGCTCTGGATTGGCACCCACACAGGCCTTTGGCTGCTGCATGGGGGCGCCGGCCTCGGAGGTTGGCGTGTATCCGGACGTCCGCGACGCAGGTTTGACAGCCAACGCACGTCGGTCGCGCGTCTTGCGCTGGGCGGACATCCCCGACTTGGACCCCATGAGTCTTGGCCGCACCGGGATGCGCGCGCACAAAAAAACCGGCCGTCTCGCGACGACCGGTTTGATTGATGCGTCCGTCGGCCCCGGGCCGACGGCAGGTTGCCTATGCGCCAGCACGCAGCCAGGCGGGTGAGGCGCAGCGGCCGATGCAGTGCAGACTGCATGCGCTGATGCGCCTCAGCGCACTGCCTGGCCGCGCGGTGCGTGGAGCGCGGCCGTCACTTGGCAGGCGCGGCCTGCGCATCGTCCGGCAGGGCCCAGGCAATGACGCTGTCGCCCGACTTGGTTTCCATGCGGTCGTGTCCACCGACGGCAGCCACGATGTACTGCTTGCCGTTGATGGTGTAGCTCATCGGCGCTGCCTGCGGGCCGGCGGGGACGCGGGTCTCCCAGACCTGCTTGCCGGTGCGGCTGTCGAAACCGCGCATGAAGTCGTCCAGGGTCGCGCCGATGAAGGTCACCCCGCCAGCGGTGGCCAGCGAGCCGCTGTTGTTGGGCGTGCCGATCTCGAATTTGGTCTTGGACGGGATACCCATCGGCCCCTGGTCGTAACCGGTGCCCAACGGACGGCGCCAGATCACCTGCTGCGTGCGCAGGTCGACACCGGCGATGTAGCCCCACGGCGGTGCCACGCACGGGGTGTTGAGCGGCGACATCCACGGCTCCTTGCGTGCGCCGTAGGCCAGGCCCTTCTGCGCCATGTAGCCGGGCGTCTTGCTCTTGCCGTCGAACACTGAGACCACGCCCAGCTCGTCCATCTTCTGGCGGGTATACACCTGCAGGGTGTAGGGCAGGCGATTGCTGTTCATCACCATGATGCCGCGCTGCAGGTCCACCGAAACGCCACCCCAGTTGATGCCGCCGTGGTTGCCGGTGAAAGCCAGCGACCCCTGCAGTGTGGGTGGGGTGAACATGCCTTCGTAGCGCAGCTGCTTGAACTGGATACGGCACACCAACTGGTCGAACGGGGTCATGCCCCAGGCATCGGATTCGATGATTTTTTCGAACTCGCGGCTCGGCGCGCCCACGGTGTTGGGCATGCCCGGCGAGATCGGCTGCGTGGCAGCGGTCCAGTCACCGTGGTCGGTTCCCTGCGGTACCGGGATCTGCTTGACCGGCATGATCGGCTCGCCGGTGGCGCGGTCCAGCACGAACACCTGGCCGGACTTGGTCGCCTGGATCACCGCAGCACGCGTGCCGCCGCCAGCGACCGGCCAATCGACCAGGTTCGGCTGCGGGCCGATGTCGTAATCCCACAGGTCGTGATTGACGGTACGGAAATGCCAACGCTCCTTGCCGGTGGCGGCATCCACCGCAACCAGCGAGGCGGTGTATTCCTCGTCCTGCGGGGTGCGGCCCTTGCCGAAGAAGTCGCCGGACGCATTGCCGGTGGGCAGATAGACCAGACCCAGCTCATCGTCGGCGGCCATCAGCGACCACACGTTCGGGGTGGAGCGGGTATAGGTCTGGCCGGCCGGCGGCTCGGCGGTGATCGCCGGGTTGCCCAGGTCCCAGGCCCAGCGCAGCTGGCCGGTGAGCGCATCGAAGCCACGCACCACGCCGGACGGCGCATCGCCTTCCTGACCATCGCGGACCTGGCCGGTCGGCTGGATCACCACGCCGCGCATCACCACCGGCGGCGAGGTCGGGCCGACGAAGCCCGGCTTGGTGTTGCCGGTGCCCGCATTCAGATCGACATAGCCGTTGTTGCCGAAGCTGGTGCACAGCTTGCCGGTCTGCGCGTCCAGCGCACCGAGGCGGCCATCGACCATCGGCCAGAAGATCCGGGTCGGGCACTCGGCGGTGCCTTCGGGTGCCTGGTAATACGACACGCCACGGCAGGTGGTGGCAGCCACACCCGCCATCGCCTTCGGGTTGGTCTGCGGATCGAAGCGCCAGCGCTCCTTGCCGTTGGCTGCTTCCACCGCGATCACCTTCTGGGTGGGGGTGCAGATGTAGAGCAGGTCGCCGACCTTGAGCGGGGTGTTCTGGAAGGCGTAGCCCAGCTTGGAATCCTTGGGCTTGAGATCGCCGGTGTGGAATTCCCAGGCCACCTTGAGGTTCTTCACGTTGTCCGGGGTGATCTGCGCGCCGGGGGTGTAGTGGTTGGACAGGTTGGAGCCGGCATAGGAGGTCCAGTTGCTGGCGTCGTGGTTGGCCGCGACGTTGCCGTCGGGGCTGGGCACGGTGCCGCGGCTGAAGGCCGTTGCGTTGTCGGCCGGCAGCGTGGAGGCATTGGCCAGCTCGACATTGCGCGGCATCAGCAGCGGCCACAGGATCAGCGCCGCCCCCAGGATCGGCAGCACGCCAGTCACCAGCGCATAGCCCGGCCCGGATAGTGGCTGCATGCGACGACGCGCCACACCCCAGAACGGCAGCAGCACCAGGCCGAGCACCGACATCATGGCCAGGCGCGGCACCAAGCCCCAGCCATCCAGGCCCACTTCCCACAGCGCCCAGGCGATGGTGCCGGCCAGCGTGGCGCCAAACAGCCACAGCCCGGCGCGCTTGCCCAGCGCGAGCAGGACGCCCGCCAGGAACAGGGCAATACCCGCGATCAGGTAATACCAGGAGCCGCCCACGGCCACCAGGCGGCTGCCCTGATAGGCGAGCACCGCGCCGAGCACGGCGATCACCACGGCATAGGCCACCAGCAACCAGGTGCCTAGCCCACGTTTTGAGGATTGATCAGTCATTTTGAGATGTCAGGAAGGACTCAGGCACCAGCGAGCGGTGGCGAGTCGTGGAGGGAGAGCGATCGCAGGCGCCAACACGCGGCCCAGGATCTAGATACGAACGTCGAACGCTATGAACGCGCAGCCCCTCCCAGGGTCCTCAGCGCTAATCATGCAAATATTTTAGACCCCCGAACGCCCTTTGTCCGTGACGGAATAGGAACCAGCGTTCCAACCTGCACGTTTGGCACCGGTAACATGCGGATCTTGAACGCCTCGCGAAGTGCGTGCGGTACTTGCACAGCCGTCGGCGACATGCGCTGCTGCTGAGCGCGACTACGATTGAAGAGCCGGATGCAGGGGCGCACGTGGCGTTGCGTGTGACTGCCGCGTCGATCGCAGCTGCAGACTGTCGACGTGCGAGGTATTCACCCCTTGCGCGTCGGGGCAGCTTGGCCAGACGCCGCAGCCGCTCAATATGGCTGCGTCACGCATTGGCCAAACGCCGCAGCTGCTCAATATGGCTGCGTCACGCAGCGCGTCTCTGGAAAATCAGAACTTCAGTCTGATTGCGGCCGCACCCACGTCCGCATTTCGGGCACCGTCTCCTTTATCGAGGAGAACAATGGCTGGTGGGAAAAGGTTTGCCCTACACCTCAGACAGCGCTTGCAGATAGCGCTGGCGCCAGTGGTTGATATTGTTCTTGCGCAGGTGGTCCATCATTGCGTGCCAGCGTTCGATGCGGCTTGCCAGCGGCATGCTTGCTGCTGTGGCGATCGCGTCGGCCACGCCATCCAGATCGTGCGGGTTGACCAGCAGCGCTTCCTTCATTTCATCGGCTGCACCTGCAAACAGCGACAACACCAGCACGCCCGGATCTGCCGGGTCCTGCGCAGCCACGAATTCCTTGGCAACCAGGTTCATGCCATCGCGCAGTGGCGTGACCAGGCATACCGACGCCGCGCGATAGAAGCCCGTCAGCGTGGCATGGCTGAAGTTCTGGTTGACGTAGCGCAGCGGCGTCCAGTCCGGCTCCGCATGTCCGCCATTGATGTGGCCGGCGATCTGTTCGAGCTGGCTGCGCAATTGACGGTATTCGGTGACATCGCCGCGCGAGACCGGCGCGATCTGCAGATAGGTCAGGCTGCCGGATTGATCCGGGTACCGCTCCAGGTAGCGCTCGAAACCCTGAAAGCGCTCCGGCAAGCCCTTGGAATAATCCAGGCGGTCCACACCGATGGCCAACTGACGGCCACGCAGGCTTTCGCGCAGATCGCGTACCGCCTGCTTGCCGGCAGACGCCTTGGCCTGGTGGGCAATCAGGTCGGTATCGATCCCGATCGGGAACGAAGAAGCGGTGAAGCGGCGCCCACCCGGGCCTTCCACCAGATCGCCTTCCAGAATGCGGCCGCCGCCGAACAGGCGTACATAGGCCTTGAAACGTTCGGCATCGCGCTGGGTCTGGAAGCCGACCAGGTCGTATGCGTAGAAGGTACTGAACAGGCGCGCGTGATCGGGCATGGCCTGCACCAGATCGGCCGATGGCATCGGTACGTGCAGGAAGAAGCCCATCTTGCAGCCCACGCCCAGCTCGCGCAGCATCGCGCCGAGCGGGATCATGTGGTAATCGTGGATCCACAGCGTGTCGCTGTCTTTCAGCAGTGGCGCGAGTTTTTCGGCAAATAGCCGATTGACGCGCAGATAGCCTTCGCGGGTGGCACGATCGTAATCGACCAGATCCAGGCGGAAGTGCAACAAGGGCCACAGCGTGCGGTTGGCGAAGCCGTTGTAGTACGAATCGATGTCGCGCTTGTTGAGGTCCATGGTGACGAAGGTGATGTCGCCTTCGGTCTGCTCGTGCATGCCACCGCTGTCGCCGCGCACGGTCTTGCCGCTCCAGCCAAACCACATGCCACCGCGCTCCTTGAGCGCTGCCAACAAGCCAACCGCCAGGCCGCCGGCGCGGTTTTCGCCAGGCACTGCAACACGGTTGGATACCACCACCAAACGACTCATGACGCCTCCTGCCAGCTCCGCGACAAGCGCATCGCTGCGATGATCAAGCCAACATGCGAATAGGTCTGAGGGAAGTTGCCCCAGGCTTCGCCGTCCTCGAACGATAGATCTTCCGACAGCAAGCCAAGGTGATTGCGGCGCGAAAGGATGCGCTCGAACAATTCACGCGCCTCGTCTTTGCGCCCGATCGCGGCCAGTGCGTCGATGTACCAGAAGGTGCAGATGGTGAAGCTGGTTTCCGGCTCACCGAAGTCATCCGGTGCGATGTAGCGGTATAGCGCATCGCCGTGCTTGAGCACGCGGCCGACCGCCTCGACCGTGCGCACGAAGCGAGTGTCGTCATTGGCCACGATCCCGATATCGGCCAGCAGCAACAGCGAGGCATCGAGCCGATGGCCGCCGAGGGTATCGGTGAAATGGCCGCGTTCCTCGTTCCAGGCCTCGTTCAATACGCGCTCGCGGATGCTGTCGGCACGTTCGCGCCAGTAGGTGCTGCGCTCGGGCAGCGCCAGCCGGTCGGCAATCTTGGACAGGCGATCGCATGCCGCCCAGCACATCGCGGCGGTGTAGGTATGCACTTCGGCGCGGCCGCGAAATTCCCACAGGCCGGCGTCGGGCACGTTATGCAATGCATAGGCGCGCTCGCCCAGCGGTTCAAGCCGGCGGAAGGTGTCCGCATCGCCTTGATCCTTCAGGCGCAGGTCGAAGAACAGCTGGGTGGACGCCAGCACCACGCTGCCATAGACATCGTGCTGCTGCTGGATCCATGCCAGGTTGCCGCGCCGCACCGGACCCATGCCGCGGTAACCGGCCATGGTGTCAACTTCGTGTTCTTCCAGCTGCGATTCGAAGCCGATGCCGTACAGCGGCTGCATGGTGCCGTCGGTGGTGGCGATATTGAAGATGTAGCCGATGAACTGCTCCATCGTGCGGGTTGCGCCAAGCCGGTTGAGCGCGCGCACTACGAAGGCGGCATCGCGCAGCCAGCAATAGCGGTAATCCCAGTTGCGCGGCGTATTGGGCGCTTCCGGAATCGAAGTGGTCATTGCCGCGATGATCGCGCCGCTGTCTTCGTACTGGCACAACTTGAGCGTGATCGCGCTGCGAATCACCGCTTCCTGCCAGTCCAGCGGAATGGACAGGTAACGCACCCATTCGCGCCAATATTCTTCGGTGCGTTCCTGCGCTTCCTGCACGTAACCGGTGAGCGAGCGGGTCAGCGATTCGTCCACGCCCAGCACCAGGCTCACCGGATGGCTGAGCACGAACGGCAGGCCGTCACGTACGAAGCGCACCGGCACATCGGTGGTCAGGCGCAGGGTGAATTCCGGCAACACCCAACGGATGTGATTGCTGCCCCAGGTGGTGTCCGGCGTGCGGCCGCCCCAATCGGCCAGCGGGCGGGCGCGCACGATGATGCGTGGGTTGCCGCTCAGCGGACGGATCTGGCGAATGATGCTGACAGGCCGATAGAAGCGCCCGTTATTGCGCCAGCGCGGCGCAAAATCGATGACTTCCACCTCGCCGCCCTTGCTGTCGCGCAACACTGTGCGCAGCACGGCGGTATTGGGCAGGTAGTGCTGCTCGCTGCTGGCGAAATCTTCCAGTTCCACGGCGAAGTCGCCGCCTTCGGTCTTGGGCGAGAGCAGCGTGCAAAAGGCCGGGTCGCCGTCGAATGCCGGCAGGCAGCTCCACACCACACGTGCCTGCCGATCGACCAGTGCCCCGAAACTGCAGTTGCCGATGACGCCCAGATCCAGGTTTGGCTCGGTCATGGAGTGCAAACGATCCTGTTGAAGTGAAGGAGAGAAGGTGCGCTGTGCTCAGCGATTGCGTGCATTGCGCTGCAGCCACGCGTGGACGTCGGCGGTGCCATCGACGCGAAAGCGCGCGCTGGTCTGGGCGCGATTGCCCACCAGCACGCTCCAGCCGCCGAGCCGGTTGGCGGCGTCGAAGCCGAATTCGTCGGTGAGGTCGTCGCCGACGAACACCGGCGTGCGGCCGGCGAAGGTGCCGTGCTGCATCAGCTGTTCGACCGCCAGGCCCTTGTTGCTGCCCTCGGGAACGAATTCCACCACGTGGTCGCCGGGCTGCAGGCGATAGCCGGAAAGCCGTGCGATTTCCTGCTGCGCGAAGGCGAGCACCTCGGGGCCGGCCTGCGGCCGGGCGCGCCAATGCAGCGCCACGCTGGCGCCCTTGTCTTCGACCAGCACGCCCGGGTGTTGGTGGGTCAGCGCCGCGGCGCGTTGATGCAGGCCGTGCAGCCACTCGGAGCTGTCTTGCGGCATTGCCGCGCGTGCCGCCAGATCGCTGCGCAGTTCATGCCCGTGCAGACCGGCGGCCGGCAGCAGCAAGGGGGCGAACAGAGCATCCAGCTGGGCAAGTGGCCGGCCGCTGACCAGCGCAACGGCGCCCTTGAGGCGCTTGCTCAGCAGGCCGATGGCCTCGCGCACTTCGGGCAATAGCTGCACCGCCTCGGGGCGGTCGGCAAAGTCGATGAGGGTGCCGTCCACGTCCAGGAACAATGCACATGCATCGTCCAGCAATGGCGGCGACGGTAGGGGGGGATGCGCGTCTGCCATCAGGTCAGTGTGCGCAAAGCGGTGTGAGATTCAGGTTATGGAACGGCGGGGATTGGGGAGTCGGGATTGGGGATTCGTGCAAAGCAGGGCGCGCCAATCCCGATCGCGAACCGCCTTTGATGGCGTTCGCCATGGCCCTGCCAGTCAGTTCCGCTACCGTCTTGGGCACCGGGTATGCATGGCAGGGCCACGCCTGCCAATCTCGAATCTCCAATGCCAACGATTGCCGATTGCCTGGACGGTGTCGTAGTGGAGGCAAGGCCAATCTGGATTAGGGATTAGGGATTCGCAGCAATGCTGCTCATGCCAATCCCGAATCCCGATTCCCGCATCAGAAGCTGTACCGCACCCGCCCATACCAGTACGCGCCGTTGCTGCCGATCGGCGAGAGCACGTCGTAAGGGAGGTTGCCGAAGTAGGCGATGTCGTCGATGGAACGGTCCGAGTAGTTGTCCAGGATGTTCTGCCCGCCGATGGCCAGCGTCCATTGCGTGCCCAGGTGATATTCGGCTTCCAGGTCCAGTTGCCACTCGGCGCCGTAAGTCTGGCGCGGTACGAAGTCGCCGCCGAAATCGAACACGCGGGTGGCGCTGCCGTAGCGGTTGACGCGCGTCTGCAGGTTCCAGCGCTCGTTGCTCCAGTTCGCGGCAAGCGAGGCGCGGGTGCGCGGTGCGGCGTCGGTAAGCGTATTGCTTTCTTCCACGCCGAACAGCACGTACTCCGGGTTCAGTGCGAGCAGCTGGGCCGGGGTGGCGATGATGTTTTCCAACTCGGTCTTGGCGTAGCTGTAGGTGCCGGTCAGCAGCAGGTCGCCGCCAAAGGCGTACTGACGCCAGTTGGCGACCAGCTCGGCGCCGCGGGTGCGGGTGTCGGCGGCATTGAGGAAATAGCTGGCGCTCTGCACGCCGGTAACGCCGTAGTTCTGCTGCACGAAGCTGGTCAGCGCATCGCCGGTGATGTCTTCGGACAGCGCAATGCGGTCGTCGATATCGATCTGGAAAAAGTCCAGCGACACGTCGAAGTGATCGCCCAGCTTGCTGGTGAAGCCCAGGCTGTAATTGACCGACTTTTCCGGCTTCAGATCGGTGGCGCCCAGGCCGCGCGCGATGGGGTTGTTGACCGACAACAGGCGCCCCTGGGTCAAGCGGCCGGCGGCGTCGTAACCGGTGGAGGTGGCTTCATACCCGATCTGGCTGAGCGAAGGCGCGCGCACGTTGTTGGAGATGGCACCACGCAGCGCAAAGGCCGGTGCGAACGCGTAGCGTGCGGCCAGCTTGCCGGTCCATTGGCTGCCGAAATCCTGGTAATGCTCGTAGCGGCCGGCCAGGTCGGTGGAGAACTTGTCGCCGAACTGGCTGGAGACGTTGGCGTAGGCGCTGGCCACGTTGCGCGACAGGTCGGCTTCGTCCTGCGGGGTGAGCCCGCCGCCGGCCTGCGAGCCGGTGGGACGATCGGTGAACGGGCCGGCCGCGTAGCTGGCGGGGTCGCCGGCGTGGGTGCGGTATTGCTCGCGGCGGAACTCGGCGCCGGTGCCGAAGGTATGGGTGGCGCCGGCGGCGTCGAACACGCGGGTCAGGTCGAGGTTGCCCACGGTCTGCGCGAAGGCGAAATCGCCGGTCTTGAAGCGTGTGGGACTGCCGGGCCCCAGCGATGCATTGAGCGAGTTGCGTAGCCGGTAGGTGAAGTCGTTGCGGCCGTAGTTGACGCTGGCGTCGTAATCCCAGTTGCCCCACTGCCCGCGCGCACCGGCCACGAGTTGCAGGTCGCGATTCTCGCCTTCGGAAATCGGGCGGTAGCCGTTGGGGTAGATCTCGCGCCAGTTGGCGCTGCTGTCCGGGTAACGGAAGTAATTGGCGCCTTCGGTATCGCGCTGGTTGTAGGTGCCGAAGGCGTAAAACTCGCCGCTGGCGCTGAACGGAACCTTGGTGTTGAGCCAGGCATTGAGGCCCTTGGTGGCGCCATCGCCGAGCACGTAATTGCGCTGGCCCCGCAGCGCCAGGTTGGCCGGGGTCTGTTCTTCGAACGAGGGAATCTGGTCGAAGCCGGCGCGGTTGGTTGCCTCGCGGTTTTTCAGTTCCAGGCCGACCTTGAAGAAGCCGCCGTCGTCGCCCAGCAGCGAGCCGACCTTGGCGCTGGCGTAGCTGGTCTGGCCGTCGGTGACACGACGGTCGATCGGCTTCACATCGGTGTTGTAGGCGCCGAAGTTGGCTTCCAGTTCGCCGCGCTCGGGGTTGTCGTCCAGGATCACGTTGATGACCCCGGCAATCGCATCCGAGCCGTATTGCGCCCCGGCCCCGTCGCGCAGCACTTCGATGCGCTTGATCGCGTTGATCGGGATCGAATTGAAATCCACCGGCGTGGTGCCCTTGCCGATCTTGCTGTCGGTGTTGACCAGCGCAGAGGTGTGGCGGCGTTTGCCGTTGACCAGCACCAGCACCTGGTCGGGTGAGAGCCCGCGCAGCTGCGCGGCGCGGATATGGTCGGCGCCGCCGGAGTTGGACTGACGCGGGAAGTTGAACGAGGGCAGCAGCGCCTGCAGTGCGCTGCCCAGCTCGCCGTTGACCACGCCGGCCTTGCGGATGTCTTCGGCGGTGAGCACGTCCACCGGCACGGTCGATTCCAGTACGGTGCGGTCGCTGGCACGGGTGCCGGTGACGATCACGGTGTCCAGGGTGGTGGCGCCGGCATCGGCCTGCTGGGCTTGCGCGTTGGCGCTGAGCACGGCGGCGATGGCCAGGCCAATCACCGAAAGGGTGGGGCGGGTCATGCTGTTCTCTCTCCTGCAACTGCAACGCGCCGCGCGGTCGGCATCCGGCCGGGCTGGGCGCAAAGAGGGCGGATTGTCCACATTCATCCGGATGGAAAGATATTATCGCGTTGTTCAGGCCGGCGCGAGATGGCACAGTCCGTGCGCGCCGGCATGAGCTGATATCAGCCTTGCATGAGCCTGCCCCAAATCCTGTCCCCCGATCTGTTGTGGAGAAGTCGATGAAGTTGCTGCCGTCTTGCCTGCTTGCCGCCATGTTGGCGCTGACCGCATGCGCCACCACGCCCGGCACCGCGCCGACCGCGACCACTGCCAGCCTGCAGGGCGATGCAGCGCGGCCGGCGGCGGCACGGGGTTGGGTGCGCAGCGAGCTGTATTTCGGCGTCGGCGAGGAATCCGGCCCGGCCGACCGCCCGCAGACCCGCACCATCGACGAAACCCAATGGCGCGCGTTTCTGGACAAGGAAGTGACTCCGCGCTTCCCCGATGGTCTGACCGTGTTCGACGCCTACGGCCAATGGTTGTTCCGCGGCGCCAAGGAGCCGAACCGGCTGGGGACCAAGGTGCTGGTGATCCTGCACGAAGACACCCCGCAACGGCGCAGCGACATCGAGGCGATCCGGCTGGCCTGGAAGCAGGCCACCAGACACCAGTCGGTGCTGTGGTCGCGGCAGCCGGTCGAGGTCTCGTTCTGAGTCGGTGGCCTGGCTTGCGCACTGACAGGTCCGTACAGGTGCCGGCCACCACGCTCGCCGGCGTTGGTGGTCGTATGCCGCGCGTCCTCCGGCGCGGGCGGGTATCGCATGCGTCGTCGGGGAGCGCGTATCTGCGCACCGTTTCTGGCCAGCTGCGCATGCGCCTTGGCGCGTTGCAGTTGCCGTCCATGCGCACCGCGTGCGCACTGTTGGTTGCGATGGCAGGCGGGCTGGCGTTCGGCGCTGCGGCAGACGACACAAGTCTTCGTTTAACGCTAGATGCGCACACCCATGCGACCGCCACCTTGGTCGGCCAGCGCCTGCATGTGGTGCTGTCTCCCGGCGATGCCGAACAATGGTTCGACGCGAATGTGGACGATGGCGAGGGCGGCGCGCAGCTGCGCAGCGACGACTACAACTTCGATGGGCGCCCGGATCTTGCGGTGTCGGCAATGCTGGGTCAGGTCAACGAGGCGGTGTGGGTCTTTGTGTTCGATCCTGCAAAGCGCCGCTTTCATGCGCTCGCTGCACCGACGCGGCCGACGGTGCAGTGCGAAGGATTCTTCAATCTGGTTGCGGATCAACAGCAACGCAGCCTGACCAGTTCCTGCCGCAGTGGGCCGATGTGGTACGCGGATGTCTACCGCTACGACGCTGGCGGGCGGTTGTACGTCTGGCGGACGCAGCAGCGGATCGAGTCGCCGCAGATCCAGACCTTGCTGGATTCGGGAAGCGAGGATGGCATGCCGTTATCGGTGTGGCCGATGTACGACCCGCGCGGCACCAAGGTGGCAAGCGAAATCGGCACCACGCTCGAAGAACCCATGCCGGTGCAACTGCACGTACAGGTGGCGCGTTTGCCGCTGTACGCCACGCCGACGGCCACTGCCAGCAAGCGCTATCTGGTGCGCGGCGATCAGGCCGATGCGCTGGACGTCAGCGCCGATGGTAGGCGGCTGCAGGTGCGTTATCGCAGTGCCGGCCGCAGCGACAGCCTGGGCTGGATCGATGTGGATGCAGCGATGCAGTAGCGGGCGATGGCGCCGGGCTGCCTGCTCACGGACAGCCCGATGGCCTCTGGCCACGACACGCTCTGATCCACCGCGCCGCTGTCGCCCTTGCAATGCAGCGGCTACCATCGGCCGACCCCCCACGCTTGTTTGGTTCTCATGTCGGCTCCCTCTTCGCGTCCTGCGGCTGATCCGCGCTGGTTCGTCGCTGGCGATCTCAATGGTTTCTTCGGCCTGGTGGTCGACAACCTGTCCATCCTCGGCTTCATCGCGATGGCCTTGGTCGGCATCTTCCAGTTCCCGGCCGAGGTGGTGTTCGCGCGCATGTTCCCCGGCACCGCGTTCGGCGTCTTGGTGGGGAATCTCCTCTACACCTTGATGGCGCGGCGGCTGGCCGCGCGCACCGGGCGCGACGACGTCACCGCCATGCCGCTGGGCCTGGACGCGCCCACCAGCATCGGCATGGCGCTGCTGGTGCTCGGCCCGGCATTTGCCGGTTTCAAGGCGCAGGGGCTGGACCCGCAGGCCGCCGCGATCGCCACCTGGAAACTCGGCATGGCTGCATTGGTGGTGATGGGCCTGCTCAAGCTGGTGCTGTCGTTCGCAGGCGAAGCGGTGACGCGCGCGCTGCCGCGTGCGGCCTTGCTCGGTTCCATCGCCGGTATCGCGCTGGTGCTGATGGGCTTGTTGCCGCTGCTGGAAACGCTACGTTCGCCGGTGGCCGGCTTCGTCACCCTGGGCCTGCTGCTGTACGTGCTGCTCGCCAAGGGCCGCCTCCCGACCAAATTGCCCGGCGTGCTGGTGGCGTTCGTGATCGGCACCGCGTTGTATTACGGGCTTGGCCTGGCGGGATTGGGTGCCCCCGGCTTCGCCTTGCCGGCGTGGAATCCGCCGCAGATCGTGCTGCCGCTGCCGACGCTGGGCTTTATCGACGGCCTGCCGGCCACGGTGGCTTACCTGCCGTTGCTGTTGCCGTTCGGCTTGTTGATGGTGGTGGGCGGCATCAACGTCAGCGAGAGCGCGCGTGCGGCCGGCGATGATTACCGCACCCGCGACATCCTGCTGGTGGAAGCCCTGGCCACGCTGGTGGCCGGCGTGTGCGGCGGCGTCGCGCAGACCACGCCCTACATCGGCCAGCCCGCGTACAAGCACATGGGCGCGCGCTCCGGTTATACGCTGCTGACCGGGGTCTTCGTCGGGATCGGTGGCATGCTCGGGGTGATCAGCGGCTTGGTGCAATGGCTGCCGCTGGCCGTGCTGGCGCCAATTATCGTGTACGTCTCGATCGACATCACCACCCAGGCATTCCAGGCCACGCCCAAACAGCACGCCGGCGCGATGGTGCTGGGCTTTTTGCCCTCGGTGGCGTACCTGTTGACCATCAAGGCGCCGGGCTGGATTGCGCCGGATCAGCTGGTCGCGCTGACCAGCAAGGTCGATGGCCACGGCCTGCCGGAGCTGGCAGTGATCTTCGCGCTGGGCAATGGCTTCATCATCACCGCGATGCTGTGGATCGCCACGGTGGCGGCGATGATCGATGGCCGCTTACGACGCGGCGCGGTCTTCCTGCTGGTGGCTGCCGGGCTGACCCTGTTCGGCCTGATCCACTCGGTGGACCCGCGCGGCGGCATCTATCTGCCGTGGTCGCTGCAAGGCCTGGCGCGGGTGATCAGCTGGCAGTTCGTCGGTGCCTATGTGACCCTGGCGGCGACGCTGCTGTTGCTGTCGCTGCTGCCAGCGCGCAAGGAGGCGTTGCAGTGATTGATCGGATGCCGGTTGTGCGGTGCATTGTGGGCGGTGCGTTAGTGCTGAGTGCTGGCGCCGCATGGTCGGCGTCGTTCGACTGCAAACAGGCGGGGACGCCGGTGGAAAAGCGGCTGTGCGCCGTGCCTGCGCTCGGTCAATTGGACGATCAACTGGATGAGGCGTATCGCGGCGTGCTGGACACCGCGCCGCGTGCCTCGCTCACCGCAGTACGCGATCAGCAACGCGCTTGGTTGCGCCAGCGCAATGCCTGCGCGCAGGACGCCAAGGTGGATGACTGCCTGCAACGCAGTTTGAAGGCCAGGGTCGATGCGCTGG
This sequence comes from Xanthomonas sp. D-36-1, assembly GCF_017746155.1. Lineage (NCBI taxonomy): Bacteria > Pseudomonadati > Pseudomonadota > Gammaproteobacteria > Lysobacterales > Lysobacteraceae > Xanthomonas > Xanthomonas sp. D-36-1. Next base: position 862 of record NZ_JAGHWR010000046.1, on the reverse strand, counting down.
GCAAGACACTCGACGCCCAGCAGCAAACGCTGGACCGCATCATCGCCAGCATCCCGAAAACGCCAGCGGACGCTGCGCGCCAGTTGCAGGGCTACGACGCGCCGCTGGCATCGGCATGGCTGGCGTATCTGCATCACTTCGTGCCTGCCGCAGGCGTGGATGCGGCGTTGGCGAACGCGCGTTTTGAAAGCGCACGCAAGGCATTACGCAAGACCGACGATTTCGCAGCGTCCTTGCTCGACGATGTGGATGGCGCGCCTGCCATGCAACAGCAACAGCGTGTGCTGACCCTGTTGCGCATGTGGATCGAGCGCGAGGATCGTTCCGAGCGGCCGTACGTGCATTGCTTCATTTTCGCTGCAGTGGGCGAGCCGGCCTATGACGCGTTCGGTCCGCTCTATGGCTCGACACGCGACAGTTTCGCGCCGATCTGCGAGCCGCCTGGTGGGCTGTTCGCGCGACCGAGCTGGAAACAGCTGGATGCCGGGTTCGCAGGGCTGATCGAAGCCTTGAGCAAGGACGCGGGCACCATTCGCTACGCCAGCTACGCGGAGTGGCAAATCATCGCGCTGCGCGCTGCCGTGTCGCCGGCCTTGTATCTGCAGCCGGAATTGCGCAAGCGCTACGGCAACGATCCGGATCAGGCGATTGCTGCGTGGTCCGGCGAGGACAGCGACTGGCCGGTAGCCGAGCGTAACGCCATGCGCACGCTGTTGCCCAAGGTGCGCGCAGAGACAGCCGCCTGGGTGGCAAGCGAAAAGCGCATGCCGGCCAGGCAAGCCGAACAGGTTGCCGCTGCCATTGTCGCGGCTTGGGTGAATGCGCGGTTGGATTTCGCGGGCTAAGGAAGGTCTGATCAACT